>DATLUO010000030.1 GCA_035533075.1 Pirellulales bacterium
CGAACCCGAGAAAGCGCCTGCCGAAATCGCGACCGCGGACGCTTGGCCGCAGGACTTCCTGGACCGGGTCGTGGGAGCATGGGAGGGCGACTTTGAGGCCGGCTACGAGGGCGACTTCGAAAAGCGCGAGGAACTTTGAGCGTCTATCTGCTTGACACGAACACCTGCGTCGAGGTGCTGCGGAACCGGAATCAGCATGTCGTCCGGCGCTTCACGGCTACGGCGCCCAACAACGTACGACTCTGTTCCGTGGTCAAGGGCGAACTGTTTTATGGTGCTCGCAAGGGATCGCGAGCAACAGCCAACCTGGCGACCCTGGCCGTTTTCTTTGCGTCTCTGGTCAGCCTGCCGTTCGACGATGCGGCGGCTGATATTTACGGAACGATCCGCGCGGACCTGGAAAAACGCGGCATGCCGATTGGTCCGAACGACACCATGATCGCAGCCATTGCGCTGCAGCATGGCCTGACTGTGGCGACCCACAACACGAACGAATTCTCCAGAGTGACCGGACTTCAGGTCGAGGACTGGACTTTGCCATGACTCACGGCGGGGCCGGAGCACGCCGCCAGAGCCGCCCCATTCCTGCGGCCCAAAGAGGAGCAACGCCGAGCGCTCGCAGCCACGCGCCAGGGACGTGCCCGCACCTTGCGCGAGGCCGCCGAACTGGAAGGCGGCGAAAACTCAGAGGCGGCGGAAGCGGGCGACAAGGACGGCGCATGGTCAGCGCGGCGACGAATTCGAAGTGAAGCCAAAGGCTTCGCGCGCGAGCTCGATAAGCTCCTGCTGCGCGTGGACGCCCTGACCGCCGCCTGCGGCGGCGGCAATCAGCATACCGACCACATGCGCGACTGCCTTCGGCGCCTGATCGACCACTTTCGCGACTTCGTCCGCCATTTTCTGCCAACGGAAAAATAGTGCGGCGCGAAAATGCCCCGCTTTGATCGGTCAGACTTTTCCAGCCTGACGGCCTGTCAGGCTGGAAAGGGCGGGGGCCGAAACGACACAACGTCTTTACGACTTCCGCCCCCTTTCGTGTCCCCGTCGAGCGGATATCACTTTGAAACCTGCACCACGCCTCGAACCCGACTGCGGGCTGCCTACAGCCTAGACGTTGACGCTACGATCCCGTAAATTGGCGTCGTCAGTCCACTCAGGTGTTTCGAGGGCCATTTCATGTTCAAGGGAGCAGTAAACTTTCGCGCCGCAATCGAGGGCAATGGCCTGACATTTCCGTCCTTTGAATTCAACCCAAACGAGGCGGCTGTCGAAAAGGTTGCGATCGAAGCACCCGCCTCTGGCGACACGATCGTCAGCACGGTCTATCTTGATGGCGTGGCCACCGAGGCTGACAGGATTGCGCTGGCAACGAAGGTCAATACCGCGGCCTTAAACAGAATCGCCTTTGCTCGCCAAGTGTCGATCGACCATGCGAGAGAGACCGGTCACGCACTCACGCCCGTTCAACAGCAGCCGGGTGTAGTGGTCGCCGCAGGCGTCGTAACTCTTTATCTGAGCGGCGAGGCCAAGGTGGTCCTCGGTATCGACCATAACCAACTACGGGCGCAACTCGAACAGGCGTCGCCGCCTGGCGAACGCAATTATGCCTTGTTTCGTTCTGCGCGCCTCTCTGTCGGCGCCGTCGAAGAGTTTATGCATCTCTACAATATCCTGATGATGCTCTATAACGACAAGCAAGCGCAGGTCGACGCCTTCATCATCCAGGAAGAACCCGCAGTCCAACAAACTCAGAGCGGCCGCCCCCGTGCGCAGCCAGGAGAAATGGAGACCGTTTATACCCGGCTCCGAAACGAACTGGCTCACAAGCGCCAGGGCGTCAATCTCGACCACACAAAAATGGAGATGGCACAGTTTGTAGGGAATCTTCGGGCACTTGCAAGGCGGGCGATTGAACTCCATCCCTAGCGTTCCGAGCGTCGGGGTGTCGGCCCGGTGCGCTCTGGGCATTGCTTGATTCGTCCGCCAGCTACTTGGTCACAGGGATGTCCGCGCGACGATGATCTTCACTCACGTATTGAACCGCGGCGGACGTTCCGTCCGCATTCCCGCAGATTTCCTGGCTCGCCCGTCCGATAAGCGCTATGCTAGGCAGAAACGGCACGCCGAACGAGGCGTGAACCGAGCGCCGACGGCTACAATTCCGGCGTCTGCTTCGAGTGTGATCATGACACATTTCAATCGCAACGGTTACTGGCGCACCAGCAAAAGCGGCATCCAACATTGGGTGTCGGAGACGACCGTGCATCGGGACGATTGGAGTCGGGCATCTTACAGCTACACACCACCTCCGGCGCAGTCCAAACATCCCGAATTCACCAAAACACGACGAGTTGCGGCATGCTTCGTCAATCCGGATGCAAGATGCCCCGTCTGTGGGGAGCGAGTCTTTTACTACCAGAACGAAAATGGCAGTCGCGTTTTCTTCGATGAACTTGGACCTCCCTGGCCAAAGCATCCATGCACGGACACGCGACTGATTTCGGCCCAACTTGCTGGGACGCGATTGGGACTGACTTTTGGCATCCGTAGCCAACCTGAGGTTGCGGAGATCATGACGTGGCAGAAGGACCACGGTGCCGATTTCAAAGCTGAGTTCACGACGAAGTATGGGACCAAGCCCTGGCCACTCGCCATCATCATGAAGCGGATGAAAGGCGAAAAGCTGGTCTTCGTCATTGCCAAGTTGCTGAAGCAGGGGCGTGCGACAAACGTCTACCTCTCATGTAAAACCCTGCCGAGTTACTGCAAGAAGGGGTTTCTCATCGCAATTGGCAGGCGGAAGGTCAGTTTCATCGATATAGTGACGCTAGCTCCCGTTGAGGTCACGATCAAACGTTATAGGGGGGCTGCGTCCTTTGTGCGTGCATGGACGTACACCGACGAAAGGTAGTTGCGGTGCTCCATGCACTTTCTCAGAGGCGAGGATTTAATAACCTTCCACGTTCCGTCACGAATTGTACCGCAAACCACTCGGGCGCAACGACTTACGCATACGTGGGACATCACAGGTGTCGATTCCGGATCGGTGAGCGGCTACGGGGCAGCCATCGTCAATTTCAGCAACGTCGGCACCCTCATCGGCGGCGATCAGAACGACACCTTTGTCTACGCCCAGGGGGCCAGCGAGAACGGCGTCGATGGCGGCGGCGGCAACACCACCCTGGATGCCACCACGACAGTTTACAACGCATCCGCCAGCACGCCCAGGTTTCAACACCTCGTCGCCAACGGCGGCAACGACCAATTCGTCTTGGACAACGGCATGGGCGTGGCCGGAACCATCGACGGCGGCATCGGCATCAGCAGCCTCAATTATTCGGCTTATACCACCGCCGTGACGGTGAACCTGGGCAGTACCGGAGCCGCGACCACCGGCATCGGAGGCGGCATTCTGAATATCCAGAACGTGATCGGCCCCACCAGCACAACGAACACCTTGCTCGGGCCGGATCAGGCCGCGGCGACCTGGGAAATCACTGGCCGTAACTTGGGCATGATCGATCAAGTCACGTACAACGCCACGCTCACGTTGTCCGTTCCCGTGACGGTGCCGGTGTCCTTCTCGGGATTTGCGAATCTGACCGGCGCGGCCGACACGAACGATGGTTTCATCGTGCGCGCCGGGGGCAGCATCAGCGGCACGATGAACGGCGGCGCCGGGGGTGACGACAACCTGGCCATCGAAAACCCCGCCAGCCCCGGCCAACTGGCCATCCTTGAACCGGATGCCACGGGCGGCGGCACCCTGCAAGCGAACCAGGTTTTTCCGAACGCCAGCCAAACGACTTTTGCAGGCCTCGAACAACCCCTCCAGGCGACTACCTCGGCTGCCGGTGTGACGTTGCAGGGGACTGATTTCAACGACCACTTGACGCTGAGCCAGAATGCCGGCACCCAGGAACTGACACTGGCCGACGCCAACTCCTTCTGGGATTACAGTGCGGCTGCATTGGCTGCCGGGATCCGCTGAATGTTTCCCTGCCCAGGGCAGGCCAAACCATCACGGTGCCTGGCGCCACCTTCTCCTTCATGAACACGATGGGGGCCAACCTGTTCGTGAACGGCGATTCCACGTTCACCGGCGATGTCTTCACGGAAGGCGGCAACATCACAGTCGGTCAGTCCGTCACCGTGGACGCCAATGTGATTCTCTCCACCCGCCAAACACAAAATGGCGGTCTTTCCGGGGCATCCACCGGCAAGTCCGGGAACATCACTTTCATTGGCGCCAACATCAACGTTGACACCGGTGCGCAGCTTTTGAGCTACGACGACAGGAATACAACGGATACTGCGGGCATTCCCCTGGGCATCGACAATCAGTCCGCACCGGCGGGCAACAACCTGTGGTTGCCTGGGATGGTTTACCGCAACGTTGCCACCACCACCGACGGCTTGGGGATGGGGCTCACGGTCGATGTGACCACCGATACCAGCGGCAACGCGACAATCACCATGAGCTCGCCAGGCGCCGGCTACAAGAATGGCGACCTGATTACAATCGCGGAACCGACCGCTTTCGTGACCGGAAGCAGTTCTCTCCATAATGGCGGCAATATCACCGTGCAGGTTGACGGCCTTCAAACTCTTGGCGGCGACATCACCTTGTCCGCCTACGATCACCTGCAAGCAATCGCCTGGTCTTACAACCCCGATGACGTTTCCATCACGGTCAGCCCTTCCGCGGTCATCAAGGGTCGAAATGTCAACATCCTTGCCAACGCCGACAACAATGACTCGTTCGGCCTTGGAACTCCCGTAAACAACAAAGGCGGGATCAATATTCCGGGCGAGTTTCTGCAGAAGGCCTCCGCGCCACTCGTCGACTTCCTCATTAATCTTCGGTTCCTCGTCGGCTACAGCCGTTCCGAGGCGAGCGCCACCATTACGTCGGCGGCCGGATCGTCGATTGAGGCGTCGGGCGGAGATGTGTTTGCGGAATCGTTCGCCAATTCCAAGGCGAGTGGCCTCACGATTGGGCCTGTGTTTGGCTTTGCCTATGCCCGGAGCGACGCCACCGCCATCCTCGATGTTGAAGGGAACGTCACCTCCGACATCGGCAGCGTCACCCTCAGCTCGACGACGGGCAACTCCATCAGCATCACCACCAAGACGATCAATGCCTCCAAGTTAGCGAAGGTTGGCCAATTTGCTTCGATCTCCGGCGCTGTGACCGATGCCACTTCCATCGCGACGACCACGATTGGAGCAGACGCTCAGATCACGGCGGCCCGTGACGTCAGTATTACTGCCGTGAACGTCAAGAACATGTCTACGTCGGCTTCAGATTCTGCCAAAACCACCTCTTTCGGCGTATCGTTTGTTTATGCCGACGACCAAGCGACGGCCACGGCCACGGTCGATGGCCAGGTTACGGCGACGAAAGGCGACGTCGCCATTCTGGCCGAGTCGCTCAGCGCAAAAGACAGCATGACGGCAATGTTTCAGGCCGGCCAACCGACGCGAAGCAACACCGTCAACAACATCACGACGTTCATACAAACCGTCAGAACGCTCAATGATGTGGCTTCCGATAATGGTGACGCGGCGGCTGGTGTGGCCGCGCTGATTGCCGCAGCCCTAAAAGCGAAAGGCGACAAGGACGCACCGGATCCGAACGCACCGACGGGAAAATTCGTTGGCGTGATGGCAGCCGCGATCGGAACCCATACCAATACGGCCACGGCAACGGTCGGCGACACCGCTGTGATCAAGGCCGGCGGGCAAGTCCTGGTCCACGCCAACGTAATCGATCTACCGGTCATGCAAGCCCAGGGGCTGGCGGCCAAGTTCAACGATCCGGCCAAACCGACAGCGACGGGCTCGCTGATTGTCGCGATCTCTGCATCGCTGGGCGAGTACACCAATCGTTCGACCGCCACCGTGGACAGTGGAGCGAAGATCAATGCCGGCGGCAACATCGACGTGGCTGCCCGCACGTCGATCCCTTACGACCTTCCCTGGAGCAAACTCGACACGACGAACGGCGCCTCCACCGAAGGCGACCAGATTGTTGGGCTGATCTTGCAGGCAATCGGCAATAACAACCTGGGGGCCAGCGAACTTTTCTCGACCTTCACCGAAAGCTCGGCCACGGGCAACAAAGCCGGTTTCGCACTTTCGGCAACGCTCATGAACCTGACCGATGACGCCGAAGCGAATATTGACTCCGGTGCGCTGATCAATCAAGCCACTCCAACCACTCCCATCACCAGCTCGCAAAATGTGAGCGTCACGGCGATCACCGATGTCGAGACGGCGAATCTGGTCGGCAATTTCCCGCAAATCCTCGATTCAGCTTTGGCAAAAACGGTGCAACAGCAAGGCGCCAATGCGACCGGGATTGGCGGGTCACTCTCGGGGGTGGAGTATGACAACACAGCCAGGGCGGTGATCGGGTCCGACGCACTGGTCTCTGCGTACGACCTTGTCGTTAACGCACAAACCTTGACCAACAATGTCTCCCTGGGGGTTGCCGGCGGCAAATCGAGTACGAGCTCCGTCAACGGCGCGGCGAATTACGTGTATGTCAACGATACGACCTTGGCGCAGATCGGCCAGGGGGCAACCATTTCGGCCGCAGGCACGGTGACGGTCACCGCGGATGATAAGCCCCTCATTGTGAACTTGGCCGGCGGGGTGAGCATCGGCACCAGCCTTGGTTTCGGCCTGACGGCCGGAATCAACGACATCACCCGTAACACTATGGCCCTCATCGGCAATCAGAACGTCACGCTCGGCGGCGGCACCTTCACGCCCGATACGGGGGTCAACGCGGCGCGGAATACCATCGATCTGGGCTACACCGACGGCTTTGCCAACGGCGACCAGGTGCTCTACAGCGACAACGGCGATGATGCGATCGATGGCCTGAGCGACGGGGGCGTCTACTATGTGTGGACCGTCAACCCTACCACGATCACGCTGGGACGCACGGCGGCGGAGGCCGAGGGGGCTTACGAGGCGGCCGAGGGGCTCACTTACACCGAGCCGACGTTTGATTCCCTGGCTCTCGCCAGCGATGCTGAGACCATCGATCTGGGCTACGACGATGGTTTCGTGACCGGCGATGCGGTGCAATACAACGCAGGCAGCGACGGCAGCCTCTTTGGTCTGACCAATGGTACGACCTATTATGTGATCAGCGTGGACGCCACCCACGTGAAACTGGCCAGCACGGCCGACGACGCCCAGAATGGAAATGCGCTCACGCTGACCCGGGCACTTCGGGGTCCGGCAGCAGTCTGCGCCTCGCTCTGAATGCCACGGGCAACACAGGGGTCAGCGACAGCCTCGGCCGGGTCTTCAGCCCGGCCGGGTCCCAGAAGCTGTCCAACAATGCCACGGGCGGTACCTTCACGCTGACCGTAACCGTCGACGGCACGCCCGAGACAACGGCCGCCATCGCCTACAACGCCGATGCTTCCGTCTTGCAAACGGCCCTCGACAATCTCAACGGGGTGTCGGCCCAGGTGGTCAACGCGGGCCTTGACGCCTGGATCATCAGCGGCGCCGTGGTTACCGTTACCGACTCCCTGACCGGCGGCCAAAGCACGCTGCAATCCTATACGGGCGCCGTCACCAGCACGTACGATAGCATCAACGTCGGCTACGTGGATGGTTTCAGCGCGGGACAAGCGGTGTACTATTCCGCCGGGAACGACCCGGTGATTCCCGGCTTGACCAACAACACCGTCTACTACGTCGTGCCCGACGTCAGCAACCCGGACGCCTTCCAGTTGGCGGCCACGTCGGCCGATGCATTGCTGCCCACGCCCAAGATCATGGCCATCACGCCGACGGCAACCGCCGGGACGAGCAGTGGCTTTGGGGCCATCTTCGACCCGACGACGGCGGTAAGCAGCACCGACGCCACCCAGCTCGACCTCGGCTACGAAGACGGCTTCGCCACCGGGCAAGCGGTCATTTACAGCGCCGGCGGCGGCAATCCCATCGGCGGCTTGACGAATGGGGCCACGTATTACGTCACCGTCGTCAACAACACGAACATCGAGCTGTCCACCGACCCGACGAACCTGGCCGGCACGATGATCACGCTGAATCCGAGCACGGCCAGCGGCACCCAGCACAGCCTGCGCGTCGCCATCGACCCGCAAACCGGCGTAACCGGCGGCGCAACCACGACGGTCTCGACCATCAATCTCGGCTACAACGCTGGGTTCGTGACGGGCGATCAGGTCTTTTACAACGACGGCGGCGGCAGCAACATCGGCGGATTGGCCAACGAGAACGCCTATTATGTGATTGTCGTGACGGCCGGCACCTCCAGCACGCCCGAGATCATCCGTTTGGCCAGCTCGCGGGCGAACGCCATGAGCGGCGTTTACATCGATCTCGATGCCACCACGGCCTCCGGCTTGCAATCGCTCGCCAAGCCGTTCCAGGCCGGCCCGACCGTGGTCGGCAACGAGATTTCGGTGCCCGATGCCACCGTCTTTCAGAACGGGCAAGCGGTCGTTTACCACGACGGCGGCGGCACGCCCATTGGCGGGCTGACCGACGGCACCACCTATTACGTCACCGTGGTCGATCCTACCGACATCACGTTGTCGCTCACGCCCGGCGGCCCGGCACAGACGCTGAATGCCGCCGTGGCCACGGGCACCGACCATTACCTGTCGGCCCCCAAACACCAGTCCGGGCTCCCTGGATACCGCAGGCAACGCGGTCGTCGTCAAGGCGACGAACGAGGGCCTGTTCGTCACGGCCACGCTTGCGGCGGCCGCGGTGAAGCATGCTTCGCCCGCGCCTCAAGGGTCTCCCGTGCCTCCGGCGGGTACTTCCGCGAAAGCCCTGCAGCTTCTTGGTTTCATCCCGCAGGCTCCCAACAGCGGTCAACAGGCTGCCGGCGGTCAGAGTTTTGGCGTGGCGGCGTCCGGCAGCGTGTCGTACAACGACGTGAGCGACACCACCGATGCCTACATCAGCCAGTTTACCCTGTCCCATGTGGTGGGTCTTTCGGTGACCGCGGCTGATTCGTCCTTGATCGTCGCGGTTTCGGGCGGAGCGGCCGTATCGACCAAATCGGGCAGCGCGCTCGGGCTGGCCGGTGCGGCGACGGTGAACATCGTGCAAACAACGACCGATGCCGTCATCCAGGACTCCACCCTGAGCAACGTGACGGGTGCGGTGGCGGTGACCGCGACCAATGGCGCGAGGATCATCTCCATCGCCGCCGGCCTGGGGGGAGCCAGCCAGGGTTACGGCATAGCCGGCTCGGTGGCCTACAACACCATCACAGCCGATACCGAGGCTTACGTTAGCGGCGGCGGGCCGATCACCGCGGACAGCCTGGCCATCATGGCAACCGATGCCAGCTCCGTCATCACGGTGGCCGGCAGCCTTGCCTATGGCGGTACGCTCGGCATCGGTGCCGGCATCGCCTATAACGACGTCAATCCCACGGTGAAAGCCTACCTGAGCGATGCCGATGCGACCATCAGCGGCGCCCTCACGGTGCAGGCGGAGAACCAGGCCTTCATCACGGTGGTGGCCGCCGGCATCGCGGTGGCGGTTGACAACCCCGGCGGCCTGGCGCCGGGCACCCAGGGCCCCCTGACCAAGCAGCAGAGTTCCAAGCCCTATGGGTTGGCCGCCGCCGTCGGCCTGGCCATCGACACGATCACGGCGGACGTCAGTGCCTACGTGACCGGCGACGGCACGGATACGCTCTCCGCGGGCAGTC
This sequence comes from Pirellulales bacterium, assembly GCA_035533075.1. Lineage (NCBI taxonomy): Bacteria > Pseudomonadati > Planctomycetota > Planctomycetia > Pirellulales > Pirellulales bacterium. Next base: position 9,728 of record DATLUO010000030.1, read on the forward strand.
TGTCGGTGGCAGCGAATGACGACAATTCCAAAATTGTCGCGGTTGCCGGCGGCGTCGCCGTGGGTCTATCGAACGGAGAACAACAAGGAGCCGCGGCCGGCGCCGGCGGAGCGGCGTTTGCCTTCAACAACATCAGCAATTCGGTCACCGCTTACCTATCCGACATCAGGGTGACATCTTTGGGCAACGTCGCCGTGACGGGCGAATCGACCGCGGACATCGAGGCCTATACCATCGGCGGCGCGGTCGCCGGCGCGCTGGGGGCGGGGACCGGCGGCAGCGCGGCCCTGGCTGGCGCCGGCGCGGTCACCATCAACACCATCAACAAGGACGTGCTGGCGTACATCAACGACGGCAGCTCGGTAACCACGAGCGGCAGAGGCACGGTTACCGTGTCGGCCACGGACCAATCGACGATCAACGCGGTGGCCGGCGGCGTCGCCGTGGCCGGTGCTCTCAGCAGCGGCGCGGATCAAAGCGGCACGGCGCTTTCCGTTGGTTTGTCGGTGGCTGAAAACACCATCCAGGACAAGACCTCCGGGGGAGGGGGCGGAGTTCAGGCGTTCATCGACAACTCCACGATCAGCGCCGCCGGCGACCTCGATGTGACCGCCACGTCAACTCCGACGATCACCGTGGTGTCCTTTGCCGGAGGGCTAGCCCTGTCCGCATCCTTGTCCGGCAAGGGCAACTCCTACGCGGCGGCCGCCTCGGGGGCCGCGGCCATCAATACGATGACCACGACCGTACACGCCGCCATCAGCAACACGAAAGCGGTGCAAGCGCCGAATCTCACTCTCTCGGCCGGCGACAATTCGACCGTCACAGCCACAGTCGTCGGCGCCAGTTCTCGTGTTGACGGCAGGCGCTAATGGGAGCGGACTGGCCATCGCCGTGTCCGTCGCCAACAACACCATCGACAATACGGTCAGTGCCGACTTGCTCAATGCCCAGGCCAGCGCGATCGGGACGGTGAGCCTGGGCACGACCAGCAGCGCCACGATCACAGCCGAGTCCGCGGCCGCGTCGGTTTCCTTCGCCGCCGGCACCGACAGCAACGGCGTGGCCGTGAGCGGCGGCGGGGCCGAGTCGATGAATGTGATTCTCTCCACGGCCAACGCCTACCTGAAGAACAGTGATCTGACCTCGAAAGATGTAAGCCTGACCAGCCAGAATAACTCGGACATCGAGGCCCACGTTGTCGCGGTGGCGGCGGCCCTCGGCATCGGCGAGACGGGGGCCGGCATCGCCGTCGGCGCCTCGATTGCGCAAAACTACATTGGTTACACCGCCGGCAGCGACGTCAACCGTCCGACGCCGGCCCAGGTGCAGGCCTCTGCGCAAAACTCGACCATCACGGCGACCGGCAATCTCACGCTCTCCGCCAATGCCCAGCAAGAAACCGTTGTGGCCTACGTCACCGCGGTGGCGGCGGACATATCGGCGGGCGGCAAAACGGGGATCGGCCTGGCCGGCTCCGGCGCCGACGTCGAGAACCGAGTCGCCACCGATGTCGAGGCTTATATCGCGAACGTCCCCAACGTGCAAGTGGTCGGCGGGCCGACCGGCACCTACGAAAGCACGACCGGCAGCATCTCTGCCGCCAAGATCTCCCTCACCGCGACCGATACGTCCTCGATCACGGCCCAGGCCGTCGGCGTTTCGGTGGCCGGCACTGTCGGCGGCAAGAATGCCGGGGCCCTGTCGATCGGCGTGTCGCTGGCTCACAACGACATTCGTAACCACGTTGCCGCCTTTATGCTGGATGCTAACGCCAATGGCGCCGCGGTTACCCTGAGCGCGACGGAAAATGCCACGATCAGCGCGACGGCCGCCGCGGCGTCGTTGGCGGCCGGCCTGGCCGGCACCAAGACCCTGGCCGTGAGCGGCGCCGGTGCCGAAGCGACCAACGTCATTCTCACCACGACCAATGCGTACCTTCAAGGCAGCAGCGTTGCCACCACGGGCGACGTCACGATCGCTTCGGCCAATGCATCGACCATCAGCGCCACGATCGTCGGCGCCTCCCTGGCCGCGGCTATTGCTGGCAACGGCGGTGCGGGCGCTTCAATCGGCGTGGCCCTGGCCCGCAATTACATCGGCTTCGAGCCGAATGCCCCCGCGCCCTCTGACTACTCCTCCGATACCGATCTTCCCAATGGGCTGACGCCGGGAACGACGGTCGAGATCTCCTCGGGCGTCGGCGCCGGCGACGTGTACACGTACCTCGGCCCCGCTCAGACAGGCGACGTCAATCTGCAGACTCAGGATTACTTCGACCCCTCGCTGCGGCAGCCGTTGAACGTGTCCTCCGCGCCTGCCCAGACCGAAGCGTACGTACTGAGCTCCAGCATCACGGCGGGCGGCAACCTGAGCGTCACCGCCACTGCTTCGCAAACGATTACGGCGACCGTCGTCGCGGCTTCCGGGGCGGTCGCGGGCGGCTCCAAAGTGGGCATGGGCCTGAGCGGCGCCGGGGCCAACTCGACCAACCAGATCAACATGGAGGTGGAAGCCTATATCGACGAAAATGGCAACAGTGCCGACGGCATCACAGCGGCCAACATCAGCCTGAAGGCCGATGACACCTCGCTCATCACGGCCGTGACGGTGGGGGCGTCGCTCGCCGCCGCCTATGGCGGCGACGAGGCCGGCGTTGCCGTCAGCATCGGCGTCGCGCTGGCCACGAACGAGATCGACAATCAGGTCCTGGCCGAGATTGAAAACGCCCCGCAGGTTGGCAGCCAGGGTGCGATCACGCTGGCTGCCCAGGAGCAGGCGGGCATCCACACGGTCGCCGTGGCGGCATCGCTGGGCGTCGCGCTGTCCGGCAACTCCGGCATTGCCGTGAGCGGTGCGGGAGCCAACGCCACCAACGTCATTCTCACCAAGACCAATGCCCTGATCGAGAACGGCGCGGTGACGGCGCACGGTGACGTGGACATCACCGCGAATGCCAGCTCGTCCAGTCCGTCGGCAAGCTTGACCGTTCCTTCAACCTACACGTCGCTGACGAAGACAACCGGGGCGTCCACGCCCGGCGCCAGTGCGTTCGCGGCCGACCTCGATTACGCCGGCCAGACGCATGATCTTGCCAACAACGAAACGGACACCGTGAACGGCCAGAGGATGACGTTCAAGGCGGGAACGCCCGATCCGGATATTGCCTTCTTGACACAGCTCCAGTCGACGCTGGCCAAGGCCGGTTTCCCATTGTCCACGAATCCACTGGACCTGGCGGTGACCGTCCGTCAGCCCGGCGCCGAGTGGTCGGTGACCGACCGCAGCTCCGGCATGACCGTGACGATTGCGCTGAACAGCGGTACTTTCTCATCGCTGGAGCCGGAAATCTCGGCCACCGTGATCGGCGCCTCCCTGGCTGCCGGCGGGGGGGATGAGGTCGGCGTCGACGTGGCCATCGGCGCGGCCTTGGCGCAAAACCTGATCGGCCAGAACGGCAGCGAGAATGCCGCTCAGGTCCAGGCCCAGATCATCAATGCGAGCGTGAACGCGGGCACGGGCGCTCTCAATCTGACCGCCACAGCCGCTCAATCGATCGATGCCCTGGTGGGCGCCTTCGCCGTTGCCCTGGCCGGTTCAGACGGACTCGGCCTGGCCGGTGCCGGGGCGGGGGCGAATGCCCTGAATGAAATGGCCGCGCTCGTCACCGCCGCCGTCGACGGTGACGGTTCCGCCGGCATTCAAGCCGGCAGCATCACGCTCCAGGCCACGGATAGCTCTTCGATCGAGGCCGTCACCGGAGCGGCAGCGCTGGCCGTCTCCGTTGGCGGCGGCGTCGAACTTGCCGCGGCCGTCGGGGCCGCGATTGCCGATAACGAGATCGGCAATGACGTCGCAGCCTATCTCAGCGATGCGAACAACATCATCACGGGCACCCTCCAGGCCACGGCGGACGAGGAGGCCTCGATTGACGCCACGACGTTTGCCGCGGCGGCCGCCGCGGCCCTTGGGAAGGGGGCCGCCGTTGCGGCCGGCGTCCTGACCGCCGACAACACGTTGACGAACACGGTTGCCGCCTACATCGCCAACAGCGCGCCGATTCACGCGGGGGCTGTGACGCTGTCGGCCAGCGATGCAGCCGTGATTCAGGCCTACAGCTTGTCTCTGGCTGTGTCCGGCGGCGGCGTCGGCGTCGCCGTTGGCCTGGGCGAGGGCAACAATGCGATCAATGACAACGTGTCGGCCTACGTGTCCAATTCGAGCATCACCGCCGCCGGCGCCATCAGCGTCACGGCGGCCTCCGCTCCGACCATTACGACCACCTCCCACGTGGCGGCCATCTCGGCGATCCTGGGAGCCGCCGCCGCCGTCTTCGATGCCAGCACGACGATCGGCGGCACGACCTCGGCCTACCTGCAAAACGCGGCGCTGACCGCGCCGGGGCAGGCCATTCAGGTGACGGCCAGGTCGATGGAGAACTTGAATCCGACCGTCACCGGAGGGGCCGGCGCCTTGGTCGGGGTGGCGGTCCTGACTTCGACAGCCACCGTGAGGGGCTCGACGCAGGCGAGCCTGGAGGGGCAGACGACCGTTTCGGCCGGCAGCCTCACCGTCACGGCCAACGATGCCGGCACGGCCGCGCCCGTGACCAATGTGGGCGGCGTCGGCGGCATCTCCGTGAACGACGCCAGCGCGGCCACCACGCTTGGACGGCAGACGGAAGCAACCATTCCTGCCGGTGCCAGCATCAGACGTGGAAGGTCAGCAATACCGCCGGCGCCAGCGGGCAGCCCGACACCACCACCGTGACGACTACCGCCATGCCGATGGTGACGTTCGAGCACTTCGAAACGGTCGTGCTCAACGGGGGCAAAGGCAACAATACCTTCGACGTCTACGGCACCCAGCGCGAACAGGGCAACAACGGCGGCCACAGTTCCACCTTCACCATCAATACCGGCGGCGGCGGCAATGCGGTGAACATCGGCACCCCACAGACCGTTGGTGACAGCCTGGACAGCCTGGACAGCTTCCTCATCAACACCAGCACCTCGGGCGGAGGCGTGCCGGTGATGGTCAACGGCCAGGGAGGCAACGATACCGTTCAGTTCCTGGACACGGCCGACACGACCGCCACCAACCTGGCCTTCGTCACGCAGCAGTTCAGCGACATTCTCCCCAATGCGGAACAGCTCACGTCGGCCACCGAGGCATCCCAGACGGAGGGGCCGAACTATTCGCCGCCGGCGCAAACCTATCTTGCTCAGTTCAGCCAAATCTTTGGCGCGGCCGCCGACGCCACGCCGTACAACACCGTGGCGCTGTCCGAGCAGGCCGCGGTCACGGTATCCGCGCCCACGACGAGCGCCGGCCATGAGCAGTTCACGGTGACCGATGAAAATAACACCGACCCGAGCGCCGACCCGACCGGCGGCACGTTCGCTCTGACCATCGCCGGCGTGCCCAACCAGGCCCCCTTCGTGGTTCAGGGCATCCCGTACAACGCTTCCACCCAGGTCCTCCAGATGTTGATCCAGGATGCGACCGCGGTTCCGGGCGCGAACAATACGATGACCCAGGAGGTGACCGCCGCCGTCACCAAGGCCTCTGCGAGCGTGAATAGCTGGACCATCGATTTCACCAACCCCAGCAGCGGCCTCACGCTGAGCGCGGATGCGAGCGGCCTGGCCACGTCCCCGGCGGCCCTCAATGTCCACGCCCGCGGCGTCCAGACCATCGCCGCCTCGCTCGGCAGCGGCAACAACGTCGTCCAACTGACCGGCCCCACCGCTTACAACATTCTCGTCAACGGCGACCAGAGCGCCTCGACCGGCACGCTCAACTTCAACGTCTCTCCCAGCTTCGACAACAGCAGCGCCAGCACGACCGGCGTGACCGCGGCGGGCAGTGCCACGGTCTCAGGCCTGGCGGCCACGACCGGCCTGGCCGTCGGCATGAGCGTCGCGGGCCCCGACCTGACCGGCGGGCCCTACACGATCACCGGCATCGATGCGGCAACGTCGTCGATCACCCTCAACACCGGGGCCGGCGTCGAGGCGGACAGCAACGCGACGCTGGACTTTTTCTACAGCGCCGTCCTCAACGGCGGCGACGGGGCCAACACCCTGTTCGCCAACTACGCCAACGGCGTGCCCCACGCCCTGGCCTCGCTGACCTTCAACGGCGGCACTTCCGGCAACAACACGCTGCGCATCCAGGGCGACGGCGTGGCCTCGGGCGCCTACACGCCCAGCGCCACCTTGAACGATGCCGGCTTCGTCAACGTCAACAGCGACCTGTTCACCTTCGGCAGCACGCAAACGCTGATCGTACACGGCCTGAAGCAGCTTGCGGACATCACGCCCAGCGGTACGGCTGCCGATCTGAACGTCAATTCCCAGACGGTCGCCAGCCTGAACCTGCCCAACCTGATCTTGCACCAGGTCACGGTCCAGGGCGTGGTAACCTGGACACAGCAGCAGACCAGCACGCCGCCGGCCGCCCCGCAGGCCCTGCACCTGGGGAAGGTGAGCGCCCTGGACGCCGCCGGCACGATCCTGGTCGTGGGCGCCGATCTCAAGGACCCCAGCAGCGCCAGCACCACGCTCGACAGCTACGGGCCGGTATTTGTCTATACCTGGGACAGCACGACGAGCTCCTGGGTCCAGCAGGCGCAGTTGGAACCGGGCGACCTGGCCGGCGGCGGCGGCGGCGGTTTCGGCGACGCGGTGGCCATCAGCCCCGACGGCTCCGCCATCGTCGTCGGGGCTCCCGGCGACGTGGCCGGCGGCGCCAATGCCGGCGCGGTCTATGTCTTCCAGCTCGTCGGCGGGTTCTGGGTCGAGAGTGCCAAGCTCAAGGCCACCGACATGGCCGCGGGCGCCGCATTCGGCAGCTCCGTCTCCCTCGACGGCAACTCGGTCGACGGCTATACGCTGTTCGTCGGCGCCCCCAGCGCCAACAATGAGGGGGCGGCTTACGTGTTCACCAGCGCGAGCGGCAGCACCTGGACGCAGCAGCAAGAATTGAACGCTCCCGCCGCCGCCCCCGGCGCCCAGTTCGGCGCCGCGGTGGCCGAAAGCGACGGCTTTGCCGTCGTCGGCGCACCCGGCAGCGGTGCGGCCTATGTCTATAATTTTAACTCGCTCCTGTGGACCCAGGCCGCGACCCTGACCTCTTCGAACGCCGCGGATGGGAAGGGGGATGACTTCGGTGCGGCAGTCGCCATCGAAGCGAGCTTTACCCTCACGACCGACGACATCCTGGTGGTCGTCGGCGCCCCCCACGGCAATGCGCCGCTGCCCGCGGCATACCAAACAGCTCAGCTAAACACGGAGGCAAACACGGAGGCGGCGGGCGAAGCTTTTGTGTTCAACTACCGGGGCCTGAATAGCGCTCCGGTTGAGGCCCTCTTGACCGAAACCGACGGTCTCCCCGAGGCCGACGCGGCGACGGTGGACCAGCAGGGGGGCGACCAGTTCGGCGCCGCGGTGGCGATTGCCGGCGACGACGGTTCCGGCGAAGACGTGGTCGTGGGCGCGCCGGGTTATAACAGAGGCTCCGGGGCGGCCTATGCCTTCTACCGTCTGCCCGATCAGGGTTCCGGCAACGGGCCGAGCTGGACCCGCTCCAGCGGCGCCAGCGGCAGCGGGCAACTGACGCCCGCGGCTCCGCAGGCAGCGGACCCCGGCGCGGGGGCGCCGCTCGCCGGCGAATTCGGCAGCAGCGTGGTGGTCGGAGGCGTGTCGGCGAGCGGCGGCCGTGTCGTCATTGGCATGCAGGGCTACAACCAGACGAATTCGTCCAACATCATCACCGCGGCCAACGCCGGCGCCATCCGCACCTACACGACCAACGGCACGCTCCCCAGCAACGCCGATCCCAACCTCGACGCCGAAATTCTCGAAGGCCCCCACGGTCAAAAAACGTTCGGCCAGGACACGGTGTACGACGCGAGCACCCGGATGCTGTTTGTCGCGGCGCCGCCGGCAGCCGGCACAGCAGGTGTCGACGTTTACCTCAATGAAGGGCTCTACTGGCAATTCGTGCAGACGCTCACCGCTCCGACGGCTGACAGCGGCTTCGCTCAGTTCGGTTTTGCCTTGGCCGCCAGCGGCAACACCCTGGTGATCGGGGCGCCGTCGAGCAATCAGTCTGACAACGGCCTGGTCCTGATTTACACGATCACCGACAATACCTTGTCCCAGCCGCAGATCGTCACCGGGGCCAATTACGATTTCGGCTACTCCGTCGCGGTCAGCGGCGGCAACCTCGTCGTCGGCTCGCCGCAGGAGACGGTGTCATACACTTTTGCCCCAGGCGGTGAAACTACTCCGTCTTTGGCGATGACGAACGTTGGAGCGGCGTACGTTTACACCCAGAGCGGGGCGACCTGGGGGTTGTCCCTGCGGATGGCGGCGATGCGACTCCCAACCAAATGCTGATGCCACTTGGCTATGGCCTCTTTAATCCCGAGAATGGCCTCTTTGCATTTTCGCCTGGATTCAAGGGTCTTATCAGTAACTGGGAAGATGGCACGAGCGTTGCCATCGTCGGCAACACCGTCGCGGTCGGGGCGCCGGGGATCGGTGAGGTGACGTGGTATAACCTGCAGACGCCGGTGGGGTTGCCGTCTGTTTGGGCAACCCGTTTTGGCACCATGACGGTCAAAACCCCTGAGTTCCCCGGCGGTACGACATCGGTAGTGATAGCAGGATCGGGAAACCCGCCTGTGCTTGGTGCTGGGCCAGGGCAAGGGGGGACGGTGGGGTTCGTCTACGTTGAGGAAAATACCACGCAAGACAGTGATGCCACCATCGACGGCCCCTGGATCGATTCTACCCAGAACGTCCCCTTCAGCGACTTCCTTCCCGGCATGCCCGTGATCGGCGACGTCCTGAAAGGCGGCCCCTACACGATCAAGTCGGTGGACACGAATTCGAATCCGAATTCGCTCACACTCAACACGGGGAGCGGCGTCCTTACCCCCTCCGAGAGTAACCTTAGCTTCGGTTCGCTGTTCTTCTCCTCTGGCCTGGGCACGGTCGTCGCTTTGCAAGCCGACGGGAATGCGATCGCGGTCGCGCCCTTCGCCAACAACCGAGGCCCGGCAACCTCTGCCATGGCTGGCCCAGATGGCTCCCCTGTGGAGGAGTTTTCCGTTTCCGATTTGTACGCACCCGAAAGCGCTTTTTCCGGGACGGGGGTCGCGGGGTCAATCGCGGTGGCCGGCAACCAGGAGATCTTCGGGACGCCCAACAGCGGGTCAAGCGTTGCCGTTGGCGACGCCGTCGTTTACCAGAGCACCTCGGCCGTGGCGACCTTAAATCCCTTCAAATTCGTTTCCCAGACCGATACGGAGGTGGACGAGACGGCCGCAGTCGGATTCGGCATCGGTGCCGCGCCCATCAGCGAGGGATTCTACCTCGTCGGCGGCACGAATACCGAGGCGGTCAACAACGGCACCAGCGCGGCCGATTCGGGGCTTCTCTACGATTTCCGGCAGCGCGGGCCGGCGTGGACGCCCGTCGCCCAGACTGTGACCCTGAACTCGTTCACGGAAAACGACACCTTCACTTTGCAACTGAGCGCCGCGGTCGTCAATGGCCAAAATCCGATCACCAGCGGCACGGCAGCTCCCATCCCCTTCAGCACAACCCCAGCGACCACGGCCAACAGCATCGCCGCGGCCATGAATAACCTGATCGACACGTTCTCGAACCTGAACGGGTTGCAGGCCAGCGTCAGTCTCGTCAGCGGCCAGACCTTCGCCATCTCGTTCACGGGAACGCACGCCAACAACGTCATGCCGCTGACGGCAAAGATCGTCAGCAGTGCCAGCGGCACGGTGGCGGCGGCGAGCGATCTCGTGACGACGACCCAAAACCCGCTGGCCCAGGCCGGCAGCAGCGTGGCGATTTCCGGCAACACGTTCGTCGCCGGGGCGCCCACCTACAACAACTCCGGGGCGGTGTTCGTTTACAATTACAACGCAGGCACGCAGCAATGGGTCGTGCAGCCGCTGCCCTTGCAGCCAGCCGACGTCCAGGCGGACGACCATTTCGGCTCCAGCGTGGCCCTGAACGGCAACACCCTGGTGGTCGGGGCGGACAATAAAACCAGCGGGGCCGGGGCGGTCTACCTCTTCCAGAACGTCGGCGGACAGTGGCAGCAGGTCGCCGAGTTCCAGGGCCAGGCGGGCGCGCAGCTCGGTACGTCGGCCGGCGTCAGCGGCACCGAGGCCATCGCCGGGGCGCCGGGCAGCACCACGGCCTATCTGTATATCTTCAACGGGACGGCCTGGACTTCGCAGCAGACCTTGACCGACACCACCGACGGCAGCGGCAGCGGCTTCGGCAGTGCGGTCGCCCTCGACGGTGGCACGGCGGTGGTCGGGGCCCCCAGTGCCAACAATGAGGGGGCGGCTTACGTCTATGTCTTGAACAACGGCACGTGGGCCCAGCAAGGCAACAACCTCGGGCTCCTGCAATCGCTCTCCACGGGCGACGGGTTCGGCAGCGCCGTCGCCGTGAGCGGCGGCGAAATCGTCGTCGGCGCTCCGGATACGAAAGTGGCCGGCTCGGCCGGCGCCGGCGCCGCCTACCTGTTCAAGGTTGACTCCAGCGGCACCTGGAGCGCCGACGGTTCCGCGCTGCAGAACTTGCTTACGCTCAACCCCTCCGATCACTTCGGCGCCTCGGTGGCCATTGACGGCCAACAGGTCCTCGTCGGCGCCTACGGCACCGGTAGCGACACGGGCACGGCCTACATTTTCAGCCGGAACAACGGTTCCTGGGGCCTCGATTCGGCCAGCGGACTGCTGCCGGGAGGCGCTCAGGCAGGCGACATGGTCGGCTATGGCGTCGCCCTCAGCGGCAGCAACGCCGTGCTCGGCGCGCCGCAGCTCAATGGCCGGCCCGCCCCCGCCATTAGCACCAACGGGAACGGCTATGCCTATATCCGCAGTCTGTCTCCGCCTGTTACGGTGACGGTCCCCGTGCGGCAACAGACGCTCCTCCAGGGGGCCCAGACCAACGAAATCGTCGGCACGGTCGGCGGCATGACCACGGCAAACCTGTATTTCTTCGACACGCCCACGGTGTCGCTCCAGACCGATGCCGGCACGGCCAGCACGGTCACCGTCGGCTCTGCCGGTCTGACGGCCTTTGGTCTGCTCAATTTCTCCGTGAACAACGTGGGCAGCGGCAACGACACCCTCAACGTGAACTCGTCCACCGTGGGCACGCCGGCGGGGGGATCTTTCGCGCCGGCGCTTGCTTTCGATCCGTCGTCCTCGACCGTCACGAGCGACCAGATCACTTTCCCCGAAGCTGACAACCTGATCACCGGGCAACTCGTGGAGTACCACGCCGGGGCCACCAACGGCGTTGCCGACAGCCCCATCGGCGGCCTGACCGACGGCGGCGACTATTACGTCACCGTGGTGAACCCCACGACCATCGAGTTGTCTCTGGCGCTCGGCGGACCGGCCACTGCCGATCTGGACCCGAGCAAGGCCACCGGCAGCGGGCATTTCTTCGACACGCGCGTCGGGGAACTTCCCATCAATACGCCCCTGGGCGTGGCCGACAACAAGATCACCTTCGCCCAGCCCGACAATCTGGTTGGCCGGCAGACGGTGGTCTACCACGCGGGCAGCACCGCCGGCTCAGCCAATACGCCGATCGGCGGTCTCACCGACGGCGCGACCTATTACGTCATTGCGGTAAACTCCACGACCATCGAGTTGTCGCTGACGGCCGGAGGAACGCCCATCACGCTGGACCCGAGCCAGGCCACCGGCACCGGGCAGTTCCTGAGTGCGGCGGTCGCGCTGCAGGGCGTCTTCAGCTACGGCGGCACCGGCACCAACACGCTCAGCGTCCATCCCAACGACGCCTACTGGACGCTTTCGTCCACCGGCCTGACCGACCCGGGGGGCAACCAGTTGCAATTGGCTAACGTGACCACGGTCAACCTCACGGGCGGCACCGGCACCAACACCTTTACCGTCGATGGTTGGACCGGGGCCACGGTGAACCTCAACGGCGGCAGCGGCTCGAACACGTACAACGTCTACATCAGCGGCGGGGCACCCAACGTCAACGTGACCGATCCCAACGGCACGGGGCAGCTCAACATCTACGGCGACCCAAAGCGGAAGAACCAGTTCGCCGTCGAGACCAATGCCGTCGTTTGCGACGAGTTCCAGACCATCAGCTACACGGGCATCTCGGCGCTGACGGTGACCGGGCAACCCCTGGGAGACATTCTCCAGGAGAATGACAGCAGCGCGGCGACGGTAGTTCTCACCGGCGTCTCCGGCTCCGACCTCTTCCCGGTGTTCCAGGGTACCACGGCGAATAGCCAGGTGATCGTGCATGGCAGCGTGCCGGCGGGCGTCACCGATACCGATGAGCTTGACCTGCCGACAACCGCCGTGGCGACCGGCACCATGAACAATAGCTATGACCTCAACCTGGATGAGACGTTGACGTTCGATCCCACCGTCACGATTCAGCCGACGATCAGCAAGGTCAGCTCTCTTCCGACGCGCGAAAGCAGCGATACGTTCACCGTTCCGGTGACGTACGGCAATCCCTCCGGCTCGATGGCCGACGACATTGCCTCCGTGGCCCTGTATGTCTCGGTCAATGGCGGCGCTTTCATACTGGCGCAAACACGGTCCACCGATCCAACCGAGTCCTCCGGCACGGTGGACTTCACCTTCACCGGGTCCGACCGTAACACGTACTACTTCCACTCCATCGCCACTTCGGTCAACGGCGCCGTCGAGAGCAAGTCCAGCACGCTCATCGAAGCCGCCACCTACGTGCCCGACCTCAACCCGCCCGTGACCCACGTCCTGGCGGCCGGCCCTGCCTACGCGTGGAGCCCCTTCTCCGCCTCGATTTTCAGTGGCCTGACCGCCTCGTCGTACAGTGGCGGGGTGTTCACCCTCGACTGGGCCGGCGCCGATCCCGACCAGCCGGCCGGCGGCGCCCTCGCCTTGCTCAGCATCTACGAGAGTATCGACGGCGGCACCGCGACGCTCGTGGGCACCGTCATCCCCAGCAGTCTCACGGCCGTCGGCTACCAGGGGACGACCTACTACGTCTACTCCGGCTCGATGAGCTGCGCCGCCCTCGGCGACGGCCAGACGCACAACTACAGCTTCTACAGCCTCGGCACCGACGATCAGCAGATGCAGCAGGGGGTGCCGTCGTCAGCCGACCTGACCTTCACCGGCGTTACCTACACGACACCGCTCACGGCGGCGCTGACGGTAGAAAAGGGAATACAGCAGCGCTCTTACGTCCGCCACCTGGATGTCAATTTCAACCAGACGCTGTCGTCGAGCACGGCCCTGCAAGCCCTGGCCAGCGGCCTGGCCGGCAGCCAGCCCGCCGCCTTTGTGGAGTTGTTGTGGTACGGCGAGAACCTTTCGGCCGGCAGTGACCGCGAACGATACCATCGTGGGCGGGGATTTCAATGACAGCGCGCAGGGGTACACGACGATCACGTCTGGGACCACCTACCTCCTGGCGCAGGTGCAGGTCGATCCCTCGCAGCCGCTGGACGTTTTTTCGATTAGCCTTACGCCCGCATCCGGGAGTTCCAATACCGGCACAACCTACTTTGACGACGGTAATGGCAATGATATTACCTTCAGTAGCACGCCCGGGCTGGTCAGCATAGAAGGCGCATCGGGGGATAGTGTTCCAGAACCGTCCACCTTTGTATTGGCCGGCATCGGCATGCTTGGCGGAGTGCTCTATTCCTGGCGAAGCCGCAAGCATGCGCGTCGGCGTATAGTAGACGAATGACAAGGATATTCTCCGCCGGATAGAAAGCTATTAAACCAACCGCGAGGACCACGCCGTCCCTGTTATCTGGACCTGAAGTCGATCTTATCGCCACTGCCCAACAGCGCAGTGCTTCGCGTCCTGGTTCGGTGTTGCCATGATATGGTAAGCGCCAGGTGCAACAACACGACCGCAGTGCTGTGCCGGCGGACCAGAAGGCCAACGATATCGTCGATGAGATCGGATTTGCTCGTGCCCGGCATTGCAGAGAGTTGGCTGTCAACCTAATCGGAGCAGGCTCATGTGCCACCCTACGCTCCTCGCAGCGCTAACCCACGCCCGCGTTGCCGACAGGCAAAAACGAGAGCAGGCCCGCTTGTGCGTCGGACATGACGATCGGAGCCAGCTTCAACGAGATTCCGTTGACGCGCGGCGCCTGCAGGCCCACCCGCTCGATAAAGGAACAGCCCACACGGTAACAGGGCCGACCTTCACTGCCCACCTCGGATATGTTGGCCACCCGCGCCACGACATAGTACGTCTCCGTTCCCTTGCCCAGCCGCACGACGAACTTCTGGAAGTCGGGCGGCTGATCGGAAAGGAACGACAGGCCGCGCGCCGACAGGTCGTGGCACTGCACGGCGCGGAACTCGCCTTCGTCGGGCAGCGGCCCGCTGCCGCGGTAGGGTGCGATGTATTGCTGCTCGTTGAAGGGTTGCCGCACCACGGTGGCGTCGGGCGCGATGGCGATGGCGTTCGTGCCGTCGTGCCGGAAGGCCCGGTTCCGCCCGCCGTTTTTCGCCGCATACATGGCTTCGTCGGCACGTTGCACCAGGCTCGTGTGGTCGTCGGTTCCCTCCGCGGTCGCCACGCCGAGGCTGATCGTCACGTGCAGCTCTTTGCCGCCGAACGAGAGCGGTTCGGCGGCCACGGCCGCCCGCAGACGTTCGGCCACCGTGGTGGCGTCTTCGAGGCGCGTGCCGGGCAACAGCACCGCGAACTCTTCGCCGCCGAACCGCGCGGCCAGGTCCATCTCACGCAACGTCTTACGCAGCAGCTCGCCGATCCGCCGCAGCACTTCGTCGCCCGTCTGATGGCCGTGAACATCGTTGAATTTCTTGAAGAAATCCACGTCGACCATCACCAGCGACAGCGGAATCTGGTGTCGCCGCCACTGGTCGAAGCGGCGGGTCAGGTCTTCGTCGAAGCTCCGCCGGTTCGGCAGCCCCGTGAGCATGTCGGTGCGGGCCTCGGCCGCCAGCGAGGCAACCTGCTCGCGCTGCTGCTGAATCTCGTTGTGGGCGGTGGAAAGATCGTGTTGCAGCCGCCGATTGGCGATCAAGATGCGGGCCACGGCCTTGAGCACGTCGTCCGACGTCTCACCCGCGGAGTCGCGCAGCTCGACGCCGATCTGTTCCAGCCGGAACGAGTGGCAATCGATATCGTCGTCGATCTTCATTGTCAGCCGGTCCAGCCAATCGCGATCTTCCGGCCGCGGGCCGGCGGGCCTCGGATGATCGGGCGCGGCCTTGCCGGGTTGCGGCACGTCCGCGTGCCAGCGATGGTAGCCCAGCGCCACGACGGCGCAGAGCAGGAACAATTCGAAGACAAAACCCAATACCAGCCATTCCATCGAACTCTCCGTCTTGCTGCTGCGCTGAGGTCGCCCCGAAACGCATCTTATGGGCAATCAAGCATAACTTACGCTACGGGCGGCTTCTGAACAATTCCGTCCGCGCCGGACATTCTCGGGCGGACTCCCGTCACGACCGAGAATTCTGAGCTATGTTTCCTATTGGGTGACGCCCTTTTCACTTCTTGTCACCAACATCTCCTTAGTCAAAGGAACCCGGCATGAACGCTTATTGTTGTCGCCATCCTCAACGGCCTTGGCCGGCGCTGGGGTGGCTGTGCTTGGCGGTCGGTTCAACGCTCCTGTGCGGCCGTGCGTCGGCGGCCGACGTGGCACGCGTCGAAGAAGACTGGCAGCTCGTCGTCAACCAGCCCGACGTCGACCTCAACGGCCCGCAGGTCACCTGCGTGATCTCGCCGTCGACCGCGGACGTCGCCTATTGTGCCTTCGACGTCAATTATCACACTCAGCCCGACTATTCGCCGGGTGGGATGCAGTTGCACGCCTGGGACCCCGGTTCGCCCATCGTCACCTGCGACTTGCCCGAAGCCGGCGTGATGCAACAGGCCAACGAGACCGTCACCTGGACGCAAACCATGTCGCTCACCGAGGGGGTGCTGTCGTTCGCCGTGGTGAACGGGCAATCGGTCACCTGGGGCAGTTTCGGCGGCGGCGACCAGACATGGGTTTCGGTCAACACCACGTTGGCGAATCTGAATGGCTACGATCCGCAGGTGTCGTTGACGAATTCGGGCGTCAGCTTTGCCAGCAATCTCGTGACCTCGCTGACGCTCACGGCGGTGCGGTACTATGCCGCCGACGGCACGTTGATCCAGCAAGTCACCACTCCACAAGTCGTTCATCCGCAGGACTAGATTACCATGAAGCATCACATCCACAATTCGCGTCAAGGCACGGTGGCCGTATTGGCTTGTTTTTTGATGATGGCGCTGCTGGGGCTGGCCGCCTTCGCCGTCGATCTGGGCTATATGGCGAACAGCCAGACTGAGCTGCAGCGCGCGGCAGACGCCACCGCCCTGGCGGCCTGTAACCAGTTGCGTTATTCGGGAACGCCCGGCACTCCCATCAATCTGGCGAACAACGTGGCGGCAGTGCCGGACACGGCCGCGCAATACGCGGCCGCCAACAAGGTTTGCAGTTCGGCCCCCGCGTTGGATTCCAGCGACGTGGTGGTCGGCTACATGGCCGATCCCGGACAGCCCGGAGCCACGATCGTCACCGGCGGCAACATCAACGACTACAACGCGGTGCAAGTCACCGTGCGGCGGTCGAGCAGCACCAACGGCCTGATCCCCGCGTTTTTCAGCAAGGTGTTCGGCCAGGCGGGCGAAGCGGCCAGCGCGAGCTCGACGGCGGCCTTCCTCGGCAACTTCAGCGGCTTTGGCATTCCCACGGCGGGCACCGGACCGGGCACCGGCACCGGCACGCTGATGTTTTTGCCGTTTGCGCTCGATCTTGGCACTTGGAACGCACTGCTCGCCGGCACCGGCAGCGACAACTGGAAGTGGAACGAGACGACGCAGCAGGTGGTTTCGGGCAGCGATTGTATTCTGGAGTGCAATTTGTTTCCGCAGGGCACCGGCTCGCCCGGTAATCGCGGCACGGTGACCATCGGCTGCAGCAACGGCACCTCGAACCTGGTGCGGCAGATTCAGTACGGCCTGTCGGCCAGCGACCTGCAATCCTACGGCGGCAGCCTGTCGCTGGACAGCACAGGTAATCTCTATCTGCCGGCAAATCCCGGCATCAGCGCCGGCACGAAGAGCGCCCTGGCGGCGATCATTGGCCAGACGCGGGTCATCCCGATCTTCAGCTCCGTGTCGGGCAACGGCTCCAACGCGACCTACGACATCGTGCAGTTTGCAGGCGTGCGGGTGCTCGACGTGAATCTCACCGGTTCGATGAGCAGCAAGCATCTGACCGTGCAACCGGCCTGGTGTTTTGCCCGCGGAGCGATGGGGGCCTCGTCCGGTAGCTCGTCGAATACGCAAAACACATACGGGGTCTATTCACCGGTATGGTTGGTGAAGTAGCTATGGGACGCAATCGCACGTGTAGGGTGGGACCAGGGAGCTTGCGAGCGCCGGCCCACCATGTTGAGGCGTCAGGCGTCAGGCGTCAGGCGTCAGACACAAGACGTGGCGCACGTCGCCCCGACGCCTCGAACCTGACGCCTGACGCCTTTGGTTGGTGGGCCGGCGCTCGCAAGCTCGCTGGTCCCACCCTACGGCGAGATCGCGCCCGGCGCGGCGCGGCACTGGTCGAGTTCGCGCTGGTGGCGCCGGTCTTCTTGTTGTTGTTGGTCGGCTCGGTCGAGTTTGGCCGGGCGATCATGGTGCAAGAGGCGCTCACCAACGCCTCGCGCGAAGGGGCGCGAGTCGGAATTCTGGACGGCGCCACGAGCTCCGACGTTTCCTCGGCCGTGAATACGTACCTCGCGGGCATGTCGATTTCCGGCGCCACCACGGCCGTGACACCGACCGACCCCGGTCTGTCGCCCGTCGGCACTCAGGTGACGGTGTCGGTCAGCATTCCCTACTCCACCGTCACCTGGGTGCCGTCGCCCTGGTTTCTCAAAAACGCCACGCTGACGGCCGTCACGGTGATGCAGCGTGCGACTTCGCAATAGAGGACGGACGTGAAATGACATCCAATCCTGCTCATCGGTCCAGTTGCCGCCGTGCAGCGCGGCGCGGAGCCGTCACCGTCGAGTTCGCGCTGGTGGCGCCGATTTTCTTTATGTTCGTACTCGGCGTTGTCGAGTTCACGCGGGCCATGATGGTCGAGTCGTTGTTGACGAATGCGGCCCACCTGGGCGCTCGGGCCGGCATCATCGATTCGGCGCAAACGTCCGACGTGACCACGGCGGTGACCAACTATCTCAGCGGCGCGGGCATTTCGGGCACGACCATCTCCGTGACGCCCAGCCCGCCCAGCAGCGCCGGCTATGGCCAGAACGTCACCGTGAAGGTGTCCGTGCCCTATTCGTCGGTAAGTTGGCTGCCGGCACCGGAGTACCTGAAAAGCGTCAATCTCACCGCCACTTCGATCATGCGCCGCGAAACGGTGCAGTAGAAGGGTTCGGGGGTTCAGGGTTCAGAGACATTTGAATTGGCCTCTGCCTGACGCCTGACGCCTGACGCCTGACGCCTGACGCCTGACGCCTGACGCCTGACGCCTGACGCCTGACGCCTGACGCCTGACGCCTGACGCCTGACGCCTCAGGGGCACCGTCGCCGGTCGAACCTTGCACGCGGCCTTGCTAGGTTGGGTCTTTGCACCATCACCGCCGAGTTTCTCATGTCCGTCGCTGCTACTGAGTTTTCTACGCTCCGCACCGAGATCGCCGGCTGCCCGGTGGTCGAGTTGGCCCGCCGGTTCGGCACGACGACGTTTGTTTACGATGCCGGCAAGATCGGCCAGCGGATCGATGATCTGCGTGCCTTCGATTCCATTCGCTATGCCCAAAAGGCCTGCTCGCCCAACAATCCGGCCAGCGCCACCCCACCGAATCCGCAAGCGGCCTGTTGCAGCACTTGCCGCCGCGTGGAGACGTGTGGGACAGGAAAATGGCAATCGCAGTCGTGCATGACAAGCGGGACCGTGTCCGGAAGTTTTACGAGCGTACCTCATTATATACAGCGCGCGGCCCACCGATTTCGAGAAAGCGAGCGCTCGTTCCCAACACCCAGTCCGCTCGGTAGAATCTGGCGATGGATGGAGCGAAGCGACAGATTCTGGCGATCGGCGGATTGCCTTCCGAGGGCGATAACCGGCCACTATTCGAGTACCTATTGAACCTTGCCGGCAAGCCTGGGCCCGCAGTCGGGTTTATTTCCACGGCAAGAGGCGATGCACCCACGACGCTGCAGCGATTCGATGAGATATTCGCTCCTCTCGATTGCCGACGTTCGCACCTCGGTTTCTTCGACCGCACTCCCAACTTGCACGAGTACGTCGCGGCTCAGGATGTCATCATGGTCTGGGGCGGGAATACTAAAAGCATGCTGGGGGTCTGGCGCGAGTGGGGAAT
The DNA here is from genome assembly GCA_035533075.1 of Pirellulales bacterium. Taxonomy (NCBI): domain Bacteria; kingdom Pseudomonadati; phylum Planctomycetota; class Planctomycetia; order Pirellulales; species Pirellulales bacterium. The sequence continues at coordinate 29,181 of DATLUO010000030.1, forward strand.
GCCCGATATCCTCCGCCAGGCGTGGCTCCGCGGAACGGTCCTCGCCGGTGTGAGCGCGGGAGCGATCTGTTGGTTCGAGCAAGGACTGACCGATTCGTTTGCCGGCCGACTTCGCCCGCTGGCTTGTCTTGGGTTTCTGCCGGGAAGCTGTTGCCCGCATTACGACGGCGAGATCGATCGCCGGCCCGCATACCACGAGCTCGTTCGACAAAACCTGCTGAAGCCGGGTATCGCAATCGAGGATGGGTCAGCCGTTTTATTCCAGGACCGTGCAGTTTGCCGTGTGGTCGCTCCGGCCGGAAAGGTCGGCGCCTGGACTGTCCGATCGGGCGGAACGGCCGACGGCGGAGATATTGTCGAACAACCGCTGATGGCTCAACGGCTCGAATTGTAGCGAAGATTAGCGCTCGCGAAACATCAATCGCTGTTCTGGGCGCCTGTTGAACCTTGCAGCGGGCCTTGCTAGGTTGGGTCTTTGCGCCATCACCGCCGAGTTTCTCATGTCCGTCGCTGCTAGTGAGTTTTCTACCCTCCGCACCGAGATCGCCGGCTGCCCGGTGGTCGAGTTGGCCCGCCGGTTCGGCACGCCGACGTTTGTTTACGATGCCGGCAAGATCGGCCAGCGGATCGATGATCTGCGTACCTTCGATTCCATTCGCTACGCCCAAAAGGCCTGCTCGAACATCGCCATTCTCGATTTCATGCGGCGGCGAGGCGTGCTGGTCGACGCGGTGAGCGCCGGCGAAATTGCCCGTGCGCGTGCCGCCGGCTACCCGACGCAGGGCAGTCCGCCGCCGATCGTCTACACCGCCGACATTTTCGATCGCGAGTCGCTCGAGGTGGTCGTCCGCGAAGGGATTCACGTCAACTGCGGCTCGCCCGACATGATCGATCAGCTCGGCGAGCGTGCTCCGGGGCGCGAGATCACCTTGCGTATCAATCCGGGCTTCGGTCACGGCCACAGCCAGAAGACGAACACCGGCGGCGAGCAATCGAAGCACGGCATCTGGCACGAGCAGCTTGCCGACGTGTTGCGGCGGGCCGACCATCATGGCCTTGGCGTCACCGGCCTGCACCTGCACATCGGGTCGGGGACCGATCTCGACCATCTCTCGCAGGTGTGCGGAGCGATGGAGCGGCTGGCCCGCGAAGTCGGCCGCTCGCTCAAGACCATCAGCGCCGGCGGCGGCCTGCCGGTGCCTTACAAAGCGGGCGAGACCTACGTCGATCTCGATGTCTATTACCAGCTTTGGGACGCCACTCGCAAGCGGCTGGAAGACGCTTTCGGGCACCGCATCCACTTGGAGATCGAGCCGGGCCGCTATTTGGTGGCCGAAAGCGGGTTCTTGATTACCGAAATCCGGGCCGTGAAGCAGATGGGCGCGCATCTCTTTTATCTGGTCGATGCCGGCTTCAACAATCTGGCTCGGCCGATTTTGTACGGCTCGCACCATCCGATGTCGATTGTGCCGGCGAAGGTCGATGGCGGGCCGGCGGCGGGCGGCGATGCCCGGCGGCCGCGCGACGTGGTGGTGGGCGGCCCGTTGTGCGAGTCGGGCGATATTTTCACGCAATCGGAAGGCGGCTTCGTTTGCACGCGAAGTTTGCCGGCTGCCGAGGTCGGTGAGTTGTTGGCGATCGAGAACGCGGGAGCCTACGGCTTCGCGATGAGTTCCAACTACAACTCGAAGCCGCTGGCGGCCGAAGTGCTGATTCGCGACGGCGCTGCCCAATTGATTCGCGAGCGGCAGACTTCGGAAGACATCCTCCGCGGCGAGCGGATTCCGCCAACCTCGTAGCAGCGTCCCCAAGCCGGCCGCAAGCTCGCGTGCGAACCAAGCACTCGCAGTCAGCAAGCACTCGCAGTCAGGTTGCCTGTTTGGCCTGCATGCGGGCGGAGCCGACCCGGCCTTCGGTTTTGTCGCTGAATTTGATGCGACCGTGAAGCTTGATCGTGAAGCGGCGTCCCATGCCGTCGCCCGACCACTTTTCGAACTGTTGAGACGTATAGCGGCAAAACTCGGCCGCGTCGTCGTAGTTGCCGAACTCGAAGCGTTCGATGACGACGTTGTTGTTGTCGTCTTTCAGGTCGGTCCCGCGCCGGCTGGCCACCTGTTTGCCGCGCACGCGTTTCGACCAAGCGCAAAACGTATGCGCGTGCTGCGGAATCATGGCCTTGGGATAGGTAAGCTGCACCGTCCAGGCCTCGCGCCGGCGGCCGCGGCCGAAAACATCGTCCATCTGGCATTCCTCGTTCTGTCGGACCGTAGGTTGGTTTTTCACCGCCTTTCCATTCCAGCCTACGCTAAAACTCCCTTCCTGCCCACCGATTTATCACAGATTTGTCGCTCTGCCAGTGCAGGCCCGGCGAACCGTCCCAGACGAGCGAGTTCGCTCGGCAGTGGCTCTGCTTCGGCCGGCAAACCAGAGCCGAGCTCACTGGCCGTTGCCAAATCCGCCCCAGTGGCCGTAGGCGGGGCTGCCGAAGTAATTTTGGCCGCCAAAGCTCGCGCCGCCGAACGTCATCGAAAGGCCGCCGGGTCCGAAACCGCCGGCAAAGCCCGACGGGGCAAAGCCGTAGACCGGCATGTAACCGATGCCGAAGCCAGGTCCATAAAACGGCGAGCCAAAAAACGGTTGACCCATGAAGCCATCTCCACCAAAAGCCGCCCGCTGACCCTGAAACTGCCCGGCACCCGCATGAGCCAAGTGCCGGCCGTGGAATCCCTGTTGTGCCGCGGCCTCTCGACGCTGGCTCCGGCGATCGCCGGATGGACGGCGTAGTCGCTTGCGACGCCGACTTGGCAGTCGAAGCAACTGTCGGATTACGCGGCCATGATCTTGTCGAACACCGCGTTGGTGTTCGCTCCCTTCTTGCTCTACACATCCGTCTGCCTGGTGCTGGCACTTTGCTATCCGCAACGGCACCTGCGGCACTTCGGAGTGCGGTTTGGCGTCAACGCTGGCGTCTTGCTCAGCCTGCACCTGATTGCGATGTGGTTCAGCGCGATCGGCGGGCTGGGCGGGAGTGGCAGGGTTGTTATTTGGTCGTTCTCGATCGTGGGTGTCATGGTCCCCTTCATTCTCAGCGTCAGCCTTCTTCTTTGCCGCTCGCTGCTGAATGCGCCGCCGTTTTGGCGGATCCGATTTTCTTCTTTTGTCCCGTCGGGGTGTGTGTCCCACGGAGTTGGTCGCTCGCTTTGATTATACAGCCGCTGCCCGTCAGGCCCCAGCTCCGAGCAGGTGGAGTGGGGCGCCAGAGGCACGAACGTCTCGGCCAGTGCGGCGATCTTTCGCATCTGGCTGATGATGCCGCCCGTGTGCGCGCAGCCGGGCTGCAGTCTCGCTCTGAATGCACCGCCCCATACGTTTTTCACGGCCGAAATCAACGATTTTGCGCAGGCCAGCGCCGGGCTAAGCTAGGGGCGCGGTGGCGGCGGAACGTTTTCGAGAGCCTGAGGCGGGATATTGCCCGATCCCACTTCCACGCCCACATTGGGCGTTCCCGCCGAGGGAGCGCCCACGTTGGGCATCACCGCCGAGGGCGCCACGATGTTGTTTTGCACTCGATCGACGCCCGGCTCCATGAGGGCCAACGTTTCGGCAAGTTGCCGATCGTGACTGCTGGCCGCGACGCCGCTGAGCACCACAGTCCGGCCGGCGACCGATGCCGAACCCGACATGTTTTGCACGCGGTTCAGCGTGCGCTGTAAGCTGCCGGCAATTTCCCTTGGAGCGGGCCCATTCGGTTGAAAACCGACGCGCACGGTGACCCGGCGGCCGCCGGCATTGCCCGACGCGGGTCGGTTCTGCGCGAACTGGTTTTGTCCCATTTGACCGGTGGCCTGCATTCCGCGCTGGCCGCCCGCATTGGTGAAGCTGCCGAACGTGGAAAGTCCGGTGCCTTGCAAGGCTCCGCGGCGGGCCTGGGAAAAAGCGCCGCTGGCGCCGTATTGCGACTGGCCCATCCCCGCTTGACTCGATCCCAAGAAGCCACGGTATCGCTGCCGTTGGCCGGAGCCAAGTTGCCGCGTGCCAAAGGTGCCTTGAACGCTGCGCTTGATGATGGAGGGCAGGCTTTGGGGCGACTGCGTCAGCGACTGCAAGCTGACGTTGTTGCCCGCTCCGAAGCCGGAGTTGCCGCCACCGAACCCTCCTCCGCCGCCCCCGCCGCCTCCGAAGCCGCCGCCCCCCATACCGCCGCCGCCTTGTTGCGCCAAGGCGGCGCTCGATGTCAATGACAACCAAAGCCCCACGAACAACCAAGACACCGAACGGACGTAGTTCATGCCAGCCACCGTCGAGGATAAGTCAAAGCCAACGGGCTTCATTATAGCGAGTCGGTTCCCTCGATGACCATAGGCATCCCGCCAGGGCCGCCGGCGGCCCTTTTGGCCGCGGCGGCGTCGTGGGCCGCGTCGATTTGGCGTGCTTCGCGGGCCGTGCGTTTGGGGATTCGGGTGCCACGCTCGACGGCGTGAAAGTCGTACTTGGCTTGCACGCTGCGGACCACGCCATGATCGTAGTAGAGCGTCGCCTCCCAAGTCCCGTCGAAGGGCCAGACGCAATTCGTCTTGATCTGGTTGCACTGCAGATAGGGAATGCCGAGGTCGTTTTCATAGGTACAGACGAAGCCGTGGATTTCCATGATTTCGCGGGCGTCTTCAATCGGCGTGCCGGGCGAAACGAGGGCTTCGACTCGTTTGAGCGTCAGGAACGAATCTTCCGGCAAAAAGAAGCTGCTGCGGGGCACCGGAGTCTTGCACCCAACCAGCGAGAGGAGTGTGCAAACCAATAGGCCGATCTGCGGCATCCGCATGGGAATTGCCTCTTGTGATGACGCGGTTATCTCTCTCCCGGCTATCAATCGTATCGGCTTTATCGATTGCGCCGGATAAGTCGGAAGTGACGGCGCGGCGTGCGACCTGGCAAGCTGCGTCAGGAGCAAGGAACAGAGCGACCGGGAGAAGCAGCGAGGCCTGTCAAAACTCGCTCAGCGCGTCGACCAGCGTGGGCCAGATCTCGAACACTTTTTTCAGTCCGGTGAGCTCGAACACCTGGAAGATTTCCGGCGCCACGTTGCAGAGCTTAAGCATCGCTCCGCGGCTTTGCAATTTTTTGTGCAACATCAGAAACACGCGCAGCGCCTCGGACGAGAGATAATCGACCTTGTCGAAGTTCAAGAGCAGCCTGGAGGGATGCTCCGTATCCACGAGCCGTGTCAGCTCGTGATGGAGTTCTTCGATCCGTGCGGAGTCGGTGATCTTCGTCTCCGTAAATCGCACGACGGTGACACCGCTCTGTTGGGAGGTCGCGATCCAGCGATAGGCAGCCATGACATCCACTCGCTGACGATTTTAGACGCGGAAGGAACCGCCTCGATGGGCCGGCGGCACGAACAATCATCGTAGTCTTGCCAGGCGGCCGGTCAAGCCTCTGCGGCGGCGAGCGCGATTCCGGCAAGCGTCAGATGGGGCACATACGTCGCCTTCACGGAGATCAGCGAGGCAACGGCGGGCGCCGCGCCGCCCGTCAGAAAGACTTGCGGGTCGCCGCTGGCTGCCGCCGCCGTCAATAATTCGACGAGATGCCGAATACCTCCCACGGCGCCCCAGTAGATGCCCGATCGCATCGCCTCGACGGTCGAGGCGCCCAGCGCCGGAGGTGGTTCTTCCAATTGGGCCATTTCGATTTGCGGCAAGAGATCGGTGAAGTCGTGCAACGAGCGAGCGGCCATGGCGATGCCCGGCAAAATGGCGCCGCCCAAAAACGCTCCGTCGGCCGACACCAAGTCGACGGTGATGGCGGTCCCCAGGTCGGCGATGATGGCCGGGCGGTCGGGCTCCCGCAAGCGATTGATCGCCACCGCCGCCAACAGCCGGTCGATGCCGACCATGTCGGGCCGCGGCAGCGAGACCACCAGCGGCAGGTCGCCGCAGGCCATCATCGCGATCCGCTGCGCCCCGTTGGTCCGCAGCCAATCGACGAACCGCGAGGCAAACGTTCGCTCCACGCTGCCAATCCACCAGGCCAGATCGTCGGGCCTGTGCGGCGCGAGTTGATCGGCCAACCGGGCCAGGCCGTCGGCTTCGGGCAGCAGGTCGTGCGTGGCAATCGGTTGGGGCAAAGCGTCGTCCGCCGTGGCAGCGATGTCGCGCGCGAGATACAGTCCCACCTTGATGCGGCTGTTGCCGACATCGATCGCGGCGATCACTTCGCGCTGGGGGCTAGTCATGCGGTCTTCCCGCAGCGGTTTGCGTGCCGATTGCTGAATCGCGTTCTGCGTCACGTAGCCGCTTGGCTTCGGCTAACTTGGCCTCGGCTAATTCGTCGAGCTCGCGAGCGATGCCGTGCAACAGCTTGTCAACTCCCTGGCCGGTCACGGCCGAAATGTCCGGCACATCACGGCCCAGCGCGTCGGCCAATCGCTGCTTCACGTCCGCGGCCGAAGGCAGCTCCGCCTTGCTGACGACGACGATCTCCGGTCGCTCGACGAGCGCGGGGTTGTAGAGCCGCAGCTCCTCGCGAATCACGCGGTAGTTCGTTACCGGATCGGAACCGTCGGCCGGCTCCGGCTCGACCAAGTGTACGAGGATGCCCGCCCGCTCGATGTGCCGCAGAAACTCGTGGCCCAGTCCAAGGCCGGCATGGGCGCCTTCGATCAGGCCGGGGATGTCGGCCAACACGAACGAGCGGTCGAAGCTGAGTTGCACCAGGCCCAGGTTCGGATACTTGGTGGTGAAGGGGTAGTCGGCGATTTCGGGCCGGGCACGCGAGAGGCGGCTCAACAGCGTACTCTTGCCGGCGTTCGGTTTGCCGATCAGCCCCACGTCGGCGATGACCTTCAGCTCGAGCACCAGCTCGCGTGCTTCTCCGGCATCGCCCGGCGTTGATTCCCGCGGCGCACGGTTGGTCGCCGATTTGAAGTGCGTGTTTCCCTTGCCGCCCGACCCGCCGCGGGCCGCTACCACTCGGTCGCCGGGCCGCGCCAAGTCCTTGAACACGAAACCGCCGATCGCATCATAGACGATCGTGCCGGGCGGAACGCGGATGACGAGATCCTCGGCACTGCGGCCGTGGCAATTGGCGCCGCGGCCCGGTTCGCCGCTGGCCGCCTTCCAATGCCGGCGATGCGAGAGGGCCGCCAGGCTATCGACGCCCGACTCGGCAATCAGAATGACGCTGCCGCCGTCCCCTCCGTCGCCCCCGTCAGGGCCACCCCGCGGCACATATTTTTCCCGCCGGAAACTAAGGCAGCCAGCGCCGCCTTTGCCTCCCTGAACGTGGATTTTGACGCGGTCGACGAACATTATCGAACGTCGACGATGCTCACGCGGCGGCCGTCGCGGTCGAATTTGACGTAGCCGTCGACCAACGCAAACAATGTGTAGTCGCTGCCCTGGCCCACGCCTTTGCCGGGAAAAACCCGGTTGCCGACCTGGCGCACCAGGATGTGGCCCGCCCACACCTGCTCGCCGCCAAACTTCTTCACGCCCCGCCGCTGCGCATTCGAATCGCGTCCGTTACGGCTGGAGCCTTGTCCCTTTTTGTGAGCCATTTCGAGGGTTCCTGAATTCTCGACCGTTAGAATCCTATCTTTTACCGGTAAATCCAGCGGTAGTCAACCTGCTCTTCGGGCTTCAGGCCAAATCGCTCGATGCCCGGATGCTTGTGGTAACCGTAGCGGATTTCCTCCTCGTGCTCATGGTAGATGTCGCTCGGCCGCCAGAAGTTGAGCCGCAACGTCTTTTCGAGCAGCTTGCGGCCCGTGCCGATCGGATCGCCCTTCTTGTAGACGTATTGATCGTTTTCCTTGGCATCGACCCACTGGTAGGCGTTCGTCAGGCCCTGGATATAGACCGAAAAGTGGTCGGTCGTGGGGTCGATGTCTTCCCAGGTCGCCACGCCCCAAATCCCCAGGTCTTGCCCCTCCGGGCTGGGCGGAATCTCGCGTTCCATTTCGATCGTGGTGAGCAATCGGGCGGGGGCTTCGGGCAACAATTCCTGGGCGTTCAGCAGGCGATGGCCGGCGTCTTCGCGTTTTTCGATCTCCGGCAAGGCGACCGGAATGATTCGGTCGGGATAGGCTTTTTGCGTGTCCCAACTTTCCAGCCAGATGCGCGGCGCAAAGCGGACCGGCTGCTTGGTGTCGACCAACTCCGACTTGACTTCGCCTTCGCCCGTGACCGTGCGGGCCACCTCTTTGCCGGTGTTTTTCACGCGATAGAGCAGATACCAAATCTGTTTGCGGTCGAATCGGCCTTCGGTGCTCGGGACGTCGACCCACACCATGCGCATCGGTTTGAAGCTCAGTTCCAGGCACCAGATGTTGCGGGTGAAGACGACGTCCTTGGCCGGCGACCGACTTTTGGAAAAGGACCGCTCGCCGAACTCGGGATCGACGGCCAGCACCTCGACCAGGTCATGACGGCTGAAGGTGGCGCCGGCTTCGAAGTCGGGCGGAATCGTGGTTTCGACACCCGGCGCGGCGGCGCGAAAGCGGCCGGAGGGCGCGGTGGAGGCCGCGGTTTTTTTGACCGGCGTTCGCGGCTGGGCCAGTGAGGGGCGGGCCAGAAAAATCGCCGGCAACGCGCACGCTGCCATACGCACGATCCGGTTAGCAATCAATCGAGACATGGAAAACCCGGGGAAATATAGAGATAAGTTCGCAACCCCTAGTTTAATTGGGCGAAACCGCGACGGTCAAGGAATTTCGCCGATGGGTAGCACCCGAATGTGATCGACTTCGTTCTTGCGGAATCGTACCATTGGATCGCACGCTTGCAAGCGGCGGCGCGGTAAATGCCCGCGCGCCGGCTGACTTCCGTTCGGACTCCCAATGACCCACACCGCCATCGAAAACGTCCGCCGCACACACCGCCTTCGCCGCGTGGCCGCGCGGGCCGGCGATGCGACCATCGGCTTGCTGGCTGTCTATCTGGTGGTGGCCTACGCCATTTTGCCGCTGTTGTGGCGGCACTTCGAGCATCATCGCGTGATGTCCGACGCCCCCAAGACCGCCGTCACCAGCGACGGCATTCCCGGCGACCCGCTCAATGTGGCCCTTGTCGGCAGCCACGACGAAGTGGTGGCCGCCATGCTCGCCGCGGGTTGGTCGCCGGCGGACCCCACGACGCTGCGTTCCAGCCTGCACATCGCCGAAAGCGTCGTCTTCAAACGCCCTTACGAGACCGCCCCGGTCAGCAACCTATTTGTTTTTGGGCGGCGCCAGGATCTGGCGTTCGAGCAACCCGTCGACGAAAACGCCCGCGCGCGGCACCACGTGCGGTTCTGGCACAGCGACGAGCTGGGCATCGGCGGTCGCCCGCTCTGGATCGGCGCGGCGACGTTCGACCGCAGCGTCGGCTTTAGCCATCGGACCGGCAAAATCACGCACCATATCGCCTCCGACATCGACTCGGAACGCGACCATGTGATCTTGATCTGCGATTGCTCGGCTTGTTCGTCGAAGAAAGTTTCCGTCACGACTTAACCCCCTGGTAAGTGCCGCCAGCCGAATGGATCGGTCCCAGGCCCCACTGAGCGCCCACGAGAACAGCCTTTACTGTACAGCGGACCATTGCCTAGCGTCAAGGCTGATCCCGCGAAACGGCATCAACGCGCGGAGAGCATGACCTACGCGTCGCCTTCTTGGCCCATGCGGAACTTTGCGTCGAAGTTGACGATCATGTCGAGTTCTTCGGCGGAGAAGTCAAAATGCTCGGCGAGTACGCCGTCGATGTCGTCGATGATGTGCTCGGAACCCGAGGCATAGAACTCGTCGTAGGCGATCTGGTGCGCGTCGCGCGTGCTGATGGTCATGCGCTCGGCGTTCTTCTTCAATTCGGTCATGAGCCGCTTGCCGAGTAGCTCCAGCCGGCGTTCGTCGCCGAGCGACGCGGTAAATGCCATCATGCTGATCGAAACGCCTCAAGGAGGATTCGCCGGTCGTCGCCGCGCCAACTTCGGCTTCCTTTGTTTCTGTGATACGACTCAATTGCCTCGCGAAGCGGCGGTGGCAAGCCGGTCGGCTTCGCCAAGAGCGGGGCGAGCGATTTAAAGTCCTCGAGCTTCAGTTCCCGCACCGCGTCATCACCATTGCACAAGAGTTCGATGGCCTTCAAGACGTCGCGTTCTGCGCGGTCTTGAAGATGGTCCATGAAAAACGCCACCACCTCCGGCCGAAGTTTCCAAAATTGAGTCGCACACCGCTTGAAGTTCGCAATGTTCGGATTAATTGCTGCGAGATCCCTTCGTGTCTGGCCTTTCAACCACCGACACCATGTGCGCGCAAGTGCGCGCGTCGTCTGGCATCGGCCGGCGCCTCCCAATTTCCGTCAACTCCCCTCTGTCAGCCAGGCCTAGCAAGTGGAGCTCGCTCCGGGCCTTGCCCGAGACGTTGGGAAAAGTGCGCAGTACGGTTAGAAGCCGCTTGAGGTTCCGCACATTGTTGGCAGCCTGGTCCGCACTCAGAATGGTGCTGGCCGATACGGTCGACGCGGCCCGCGCGTTGAATGAGGCGAATGATCGCCCAGGGAAGGTCGAAGTTGACGATGATCGCGCAATCCTGCAGGTTTTGACCTTCGCTCAGGACGTCGGTCGCCAGCACGACGCGGAGTTCGTCGGCCGGGGCTACCCTATCGCGCTTGTTATTGCTGACGGGGCTGAACCTGTGGGCGACGGCGGTCGGATCGTCGGTATCGCCCGTGACGCCGGCCACGGCGCCGATTTGGCTGCCCTTGAGGTGGGCGGCGAGGTATTCGATGGTGTCGGCAAACTGCGAGAACACCAACACCTTCCCGGCGGGATGCTGTTTGAGCAGCAGATCGACCAGGGCGAGGAGTTTCGCGTCGCGGCGAGCGTCCCATGCGCCGGCGAGCTTTAAGACGTTCATCAACGCGTTCGCGTCGGCACGGAGGTCTTTCGACAGCGAGTCCTCAAATAGGCCGGCACGAAGCCATTTGAAACGACGGCGAAATTGGCTGCCATAGCGATCGTAGATTTCGGCGGCCCGCGCTTGGAAGTCCGCCTCGCTCAAAACCTGGCCGAGGGTTTTGGCGGGGTCGGTGTCGCCGTCGCCGCCATCATCGCCGTCGGCCGCGTCCCAAAGGTCACTGTCCTCATCGTTCGACCAGGTATCGAGGAGACCCATGTCCTGGGTGCCGATCGGCAGCGGCAAGTCGTTTTCGATGGCGTGCAGGAAGATAAAATTGCGGAGAATGTGACGCTCGACCGAGAGGATGAAGGCGTGGCCGCTGCTTTCCAGGCGTTTGAACAGGTTCGTGCGGCAGAAACCTTTCAGTCGGGCGCCAGCGCGCGACAGGTCGCCCAAGACCCTGGCCTCATCCGGTGTCGGCGGCTTGTGCGGCGACGGAGTTTGGTAGTTGCCCAAGCCGTACCTCGGCAAGGTAAGCTGATTGACGGCCCTGACGACATCGTCCGCGAACAGGCGGGCGTATTGGTCCGTAGCGTCCTGGGGATTGATCTTGAATTTTACGGTCCTGGGGACGCGGGTGGGAAAATAGGACCGTGTGCCGTCCGCGAATTCGAGGTACTTGCGATTGCGCGCGGCGTCCGGCTTGGCGTAATTCTCCTGAATGAAGCTGCGCGTGCGGCGCACCAAATACAGCCGCATCAAGTCGCGCCAGTCGTCGGCGTGCTCGCTCTTTTCGAAGGCCGCCAGCGACCGCACCGGGCATTGGTGGCGGCGAAGAAACTCCGTCTCGCCGAGCTCGCGGAGCAATCGCTCAGGCCGGACCCCAATGTCGTCGTTCTCGTCGATGAACAGCCGGAGCTGATTCGACAAATCCAGATACGTTTTGTTGTAGGGCGTGGCCGAAAGCAAAATCACCTTGCTGTCGTTGGAATTGATGTACTCGGCGATCGAGCGATATCGCTTGCCATGTCGGTGGCGAAGGTTGTGGCTCTCGTCGATGAGAACCAGTCGATACCGGCGCAACTCCGGCAACTCGCGTTGGACGTTGGTGATTGACAACACCTTGGCGCGAAGGCGGTACTGCTGCCGATAGTCTTCCCACATGGGCACTAGGTTCCTCGGGCAGATAATGAGCGTCTCAAGGCCGTGATCGTCCTCGAAAATGCGGGCCAGAGCCGTCGCCATCAATGTCTTGCCGAGACCGACCACATCGCCAATAACGACGCCGCCGCGCTTGTGAAGATGGTGAGCCGCGATCTTGACGGCCGCCTTTTGGAACTCGAACAACGTGTTCCCCAAGTCGCTGGGGATCCGGAATTCGCTCAAGCCGGCACGGGCCTCTTGCGCCAAGTGATAAGCCATCTTCACGTAAATATGAAAAGGCGGGATCGGTTCAGGCCTGGCCCAACTGGTGTTGATGATCTCGACAAGCTCTTTGGAGATGTCGACGCAGAAACGGTCGTTCCAGCGATCCTCAAACCACTTGGCGAGTTTGTCGCAGGCGTCGTGATCGAGCACGTCGACGTTGAGCTCGCCCTGTTTGGCCAAGCCGGCAAAGGTCAGGTTGCTGCTGCCGACGTAACCGATCGTCGGGTTCAGCGGATCCTGCCTGAAGTGGAGATAGAGCTTCGCGTGCAAGTTATGGCGAAGAAACAGCTTCACTACCAACTTGCCCGATGTGATTTGCGCCGCGAGCCGTCTCAAACCGGCTTCGTCGTCGTTCGTCGGAATCCCGACGACAAGTTGGTCGCGGAAGTCTTGGGCAATTTTTCGTTTCTGCACCATGGCCGTGGCCTGGTCGATTTCATCGTCGCTGGGCAGCAAGCTCATCGCGGAACGGAGCTGGTCTTGGGGCATTTGCTGCATGCCGACCAAAAGTCGGCAACAATGACCTTCTCCGCCTTGCCACCGCTCGACCAGCGAGTCGATTTGCCGCCACCCGCGAAGATTGAAGTAGCCGACGCAGAAGTCGGCACGCTCCGCAACAGCGAGGGTTTCGCGGAGCGCGGGCAGCATCGACTTCTTGATATTGTCGAAAATGCGCGGCATGGCGAGTTACTTCTTTCTCTCGTGCCTCCCGGCGTCCTATGATGGACGTGCCGCTCGACGGCGCACATCATGTACGCAAAAAGTCTATCAGACGCCGCTGGCGACCGATAGTCGCAGCCCCTATCAAGGGGCAGCTAAACTGGATTGCGCCAGTCAGGCAAATAAAGGGGCAAAGAGGGGAAAGCGCCGGTGAAAACCGGAGGAGAGTAGCGGATGAAAGAGCCGCACGAACAAGGAGCAGCGAGTCCCATGACCGCGACCGTGTTCGAAGGATAATGGCGGCTGGCGATTCGCCACAGTGTGCAGCATCGGCCTTCGCCTTTGGACGAACTAAACGGGCCGCGTCCAATGATTCGCTTCGCTCGGGCAGCTCATCCTGGCAAGCATCCGGTCGCAGCGCTGCCACTACTTCGCCGGCACAAATGTGTGCTTGGCAAATCGGCGCGACTCGACGGTCTCGACCTTCCCGGCGCGGTTGCGAACGATCAATGCGGCCGCATGCTCGGTCTCTTCGATGAGCCGAAGGCCCTTTTCGGGACCCAGTACGCACACGGCCGTGGCCAGGCTGTCGGCCGTGATGCAATCGGCGGCAATCACGGTGACGCTGCTCTGATCGGTCAGCCCCAGACCCGTGGCCGGATCGACAATGTGCGAATAGCGCTGGCCGTCGAACACCACGTGTTGAAAAGCGTCGCCCGACGTGGTGACCGCCTGGTCGTGCAAACCCAGATACCGGCTGGGCGGCCCGGCGGCGTCGAGAGGAGCGATGCCGATCTTCCAGCCCTCTTGGCCGGGCGGAGGACCGGCCGCCAGAATGTCGCCGCTGGCGTCGATCAATGCCCGGTGGATGCCATGCCGCCGGAGCA
>DATLUO010000031.1 GCA_035533075.1 Pirellulales bacterium
CCGGCCGGACTGGCAAGATTCAGAATCGGCTCCGGCCCCTGCAAGAGCGGCACGCCTTGATAGGTCGTCGGCAGAAAGCCGCTCCCCCACAGCGGAGCGCCGCCGCGCGGGCCGCGCGGGCCTGATTGCAGCACCACGAAGCCCGGCAGATCCTGCGACTCGCTGCCGATGCCGTAGGTGACCCAGGCGCCCATGCTCGGCAAGCCGAACCGCGGCACACCGGTGTTGGCGAACAGCTTGGCGGGACCGTGATTGAACACATCGGTGGCCATGCTGCGCACGATCGTCACGTCGTCGGCGATGGACGCCAGCCCCGGCACCAGTTCGCTCAGCTCCGCGCCGCTCTGACCATATCGGGCAAACTTGCGGCGCGTGCCCAGCAGCTTGGCATCGAGCTTGATGAAGGCGAACCGCTTGTTCTTGACGTACGATTCGGGCACGACCTGACCGTCGAGTTCCTGCAGCTTCGGCTTGTAATCGAACAGCTCCAGTTGACTTGGGCCGCCGGCCATGAAGAGGTAGATCACGCGTTTCGCTTTGGCCGGAAAGTGCGTCGGCTTCGGGGCCAAGGGCGACGCGGCGATGCTGGTGGCACCTGCCGACGGGGAACCGCCGATCAGATTCGCCAGCGCGATCGAGCCCAGCCCCAACGCGCAGTCGTGGAAAAAGTGCCGGCGTGTCCCGGTCAGGACGCTCGAAGATGGATGCCGGTCCATTCTGCTCATCGTAGCGCGGTAACCGCCGAAACGAACTCGTTTTGCCTCATCAACTATCATTGCAACGGATTTGTTTCCTGGCAATCCCCGCGATGTCGACGTTCGCCATAAGTCCCTCCTCGTCGATCGTCCGCACCAGCGCATTCTATCACTCGCCAGTGGCGGCACAACCAGCGCAGTGTCGCAAACCGCTCTTGACGCCGATTACAGATGTAACTATTTACACGCGTAATCGACGGCAAAAGGAGTTTGCGACATGACAGAAGTTTCGATTTCAGATGGCGAATGGCAAGTGATGAACGTCGTCTGGACCGCCCATCCGCTGGCGGCCCAGGACGTGATTGGCAGGCTGGCCGGCGAGGTGGATTGGGCGCCGGCGACTGTCAAGACCATGCTGCATCGGCTGGTTAAGAAGAACGTGCTGGCCTATGAGTCGCAAGGGAATCGGTACGTTTATCGTCCCCGCGTCCGCCGCTCGGACTGCGTCAAGAAGGCTAGCCGGTCATTTTTGCGGCGCGTGTTCGGCGGTGAATCGGCTCCGCTGCTGGCACATTTCCTGCGCACCTCGAAGTTGTCGCCCGACGAAATTGCCCAACTGCGTCAAATCCTCAGCGAACAGGAGCAATCATGAACGGATTCACCGATCTCGTCAGTGGTGTATTAATCTGGTCGGAAGAAGGCTTGGGGCTGGCCATCGACGCGGGCGCTTTGGCCGCACTACTGGCAACAATCGTGCTGGCTGTCAACGTCTTTGTTCGCCGCTGGCTTTCGGCGCGGCAAATGGGCCTCTTGTGGGGCTTGGTGCTGCTGCGATTGCTGCTTCCGGTCGCGCCGCCGAGCTCATTCAGTCTGCAGAATCTCTTGCCTTCGTTTGTCAGCGAAGGCGGTGAGCCTCGCGACATCGATCCTCAACCAGCCGCAGGCTATATGTACGCTGCGCCCCAACCGCAGCCGTATGAAGCAGCCGAGTTGGCGCTCGCTGCGTCGCCTCCCACCGGACCGGACTTAACGGAGCCTGGCGACAACGTCGCGGCGATGCTGCGATTGGTTTGGCTCGCCGGAGCGGCCGTGTTCATGCTGGCGACGTTGATCGGTCATGGGCGGTTTTGCCGCCGGTTAAGACGGGCGCAACCGATTGACGACCCCAAGTTGTGCGATCTTTGGAAATCATGTCGTCAAATGGCCGGAGTGCGTGTCGATGTACCGATGCTGCTGTTCGACGGCGTCGAGCAGCCGGCCGTGTCGGGCATGTTACGGCCCAAGCTGCTCTTGCCGCCGCATGTTGCTGATCTCGATGAACAGCAATTGCGGATGGTGATGCTGCATGAGCTGGCACATGTGCGGCGCTGGCATGTCGCCGCCAATTGGCTGCTGGTTATCATTCGCGCGGCGCACTGGTGGAACCCGGTTTTCTGGCTGGCGGCTGCACGGTTTCAAAGTCTGCGCGAGCAGGCCTGCGACGCCTTTGCGCTCGAACGTATCGACGGAGTTTCGTCCCATAGTTACGGCGAGTTGCTGCTGGCGCTCGCCGACCGTCGTCAATCGGCGTCGTGGCGGATTGTGTTGCCCGTGTCGATCCTCGGTTTTCTGCCGACCTACCTTCGCAAACGCGCCATGGGCAACCGGCTTAGGGCGTTGCGCGCGGCGGGAGTGAAACGAAGCGGCTGGCACACCGCAACGGTTAGCGGCATGGTCGCGTTGGCCGCCGCTTGCGGATTGACTGATGCCGGCTCCGCCCAAGCGCCGCCTCCGCAGCGTTGGTTCAACTGGCTGCCCGACGCGGGCTTCGATTTGAACCATTGGGACTCCGCTCCCGAAGTGGACCGCGGGCCGCTCGTCACTCGCACTTATGCTGTAGCCAAAGCCCTCGAGCGGATCGCCGACGACGAGCGGTCCGAAGACAAGGCTGCGCGGAAGCTGAAAGCGCTCTTGATCCACACCCTAGCGGGCATGGAGGGGCATTACCGCTCGCCGGACAAGGCGGCTGCGGCAGTGGCCCTTCCGGCGCCCGTCGCGACTCGCCTGCAAGAGCCCGATATGCACGTGATGGCCGATCGTCCATCGGCGGAAGAACGCGTGACGCTGACAGGCACGGCCTTGACCGTGACGGCGTCGCCCGGCGCGCATGCGGAGATTGCCAGAAACTTACAAGCTTGGGAACAAAGCGGATTGGCTCAAATCTGTGTGGAGACGAGATTCGTGACCGACGATCGCGACATCGCCTCGGCGAGCGGAATCTCATGGCGATACTTGGAAGCGTTTTCGGCGGACGGCACTGAAACATTTGCGGCGGAAGCCAGTGGTGGCATGCCGGTGGTTCACGCCAGCGCGGCCGTTGAATACTATCTGCCGATTGCCGTGGCCAACTTAAGCCGCAAGCAAGCGTCGGCCTTTGTGAACCGTGCCCAAGACTCGCGGCAGGCGAACCTGCTCCAGGCTCCGAAAATCACGCTGTTCAATGGCCAGCGCGGCACCTTGTTTGACTTTACACAAACGCCGTTCGTCGTCGGAATTCACGAGGACCTCGCAGGACGACAGCAGCCCAAGATCGAAGTCATCGATGAAGGGACCACGCTGACGCTGCGGGCAATTCAAAGCCCCAATGATGCGAAAGTGCAGATCGAGGCGGGCGTCGAGTTGAGCGAGATCAGCGGCGTCGGCACCGTCTCGACCCTGTTTCATGGCGAACCGACATCGATTCAGATCCCTCGCGTCAAGCGCTGCCGGATTGACGTGGCATCGGAACTGCCGGACGGCGAATCATTACTGATCGGCTGCATTCCGAGTTACGAGCAGAAGAGGTTTTCTTATATACTACTGACGGTGCGGAGCCTTGGGGCGATCGCTGACGATTCGCCGTGAGGCCAGTTTGACGGCCGGTTTTCTTCGCGGCCTCTCCGCCAGCCTAAACAGTGCATTCCCGCACCTGCCGGATGCGATAGGATTGGGCGAATGCCACGCCGACGATCATTCCATCTTTCGCCGCGGCGCCCTAAACCGCGGCACCGCAGGTATTTGCGCGTGCGCGCGAACCCATCACTTTGGGTAAAATGGCGCAGCGCGCTGCGCCGTGGAAAGGCGAACGAGGGCAGTCTGCGCAGCGCGACGATAGGGGCCATTTCCAACCGAACGCGCAGCGCGCTGCGCGGACGCGAAATGGCATTGGGCGATGTCGAACCGAAAGCGGCGTCACCACCCTCACCCCAGCCCTCTCCCGGAGAGAGAGGGAGTTTCTTCACTCCCTCGTGATAAACTCATCCAAGTTGATCGCCACGCGGGCCAACATCGTCCAAGCCGCCGTTTCCGCCGGTGAAGCGTCGGCGGGACGAACCGTGCCCGCAATCTGCTCCGCATCGGACAATCTCGCCGCAAACTGCCGCCGCTGAACGTTCAGCAAGTCTGACAACCGGGCAGCTTCGCCCGTCGCTGGCTCGCGAGCGAAGCACAGTCGGTACAAATAGCGAATACGCTCGGCATCGTTGGGCGACGGCGACTCGCGAATCACGCGAGCAGCCAACGCCTGAGCGGCTTCCATAAACACGCGGTCGTTCGCCAGGGTCAAGGCTTGCAGCGGCGTGTTGGACCGCACGCGACGCGTGCAAGCCGTGTTGGCGTCGGGCGAGTCAAACGTCATCAGAAATGGATAGGGACTCGATCGCCAGAAATAGATGTAAAGACCACGGCGGTAACGATCGTCCCCGGTGTTCTCTTTCCAAAATTTCACCTGTTGCGTGAAGCGATAAATGCCTTCGGGCTGTGGCGGATAGACGCCCGGTCCGCCCACTTCGCCGCTCAACAGCCCGCTGGCCGAAAGCGCGACATCGCGGATGGTTTCGGCGTCGAGCCGCAAGCGCGGCATGCGGGCCAGCAAGCGATTGGCCGGGTCGCGCTGGGCCAGGTCGGCGCGGTAGGCCGACGCCTGACGATAGGTTGCCGACGTAACAATCAGCCGATGGATGGTTTTCAGACTCCAGCCGTGGTCGATGAGTTGGCCGGCCAGCCAGTCGAGCAATTCCGGGTGCGACGGCGGACTGCCTTGCGTGCCAAAGTCGTTATCGGTCTCGACCAGCCCCTGGCCGAAGTATTGCTGCCAGAGACGGTTGACGGTCACCCGCGGCGTGAGCGGGTTGTTGGCCGAAACCAACCAACGGGCAAGTTCGAGTCGGTCCGCGACGGGCTGGCTGGCGGTCGAAGCCAGCACGGCGGGCACGCCCGGCTGCACCCGCGCTCCGCGGCGGAGAAAATCGCCCCGCATGTGGATATAGGTCTCACGCGGCGCGGCCCGCTCTTTCATCACCAGCGTGGTGGTAACACGCGCGGCGAGCTGCTTTTTGCGGTCTTTGAGATCGTTGAGCACCGTCACCAGCGGCACCAATTCTGGATCGACCTTGCGAAACTCCTCGGCGATCGCGTTCTTTTGCACGTCGTTGCGCGAGCCGGCATCCACGGCCAAAGCCTGCCGCACCGGCTCCGGCAATGCCGCACGGGTTTCGTCGGTGAGCTTGCGCTCCCAGTCCTGCTGCCGCGTGCCGGCATTCGCCTCGACCTCGGCCAGCCGCTTTTCGACTTGAGCGATGTCGGCCAACAAGGCGGGTTCCTCCTTGGCCTGCTGCATCGTCGGCACGGGCAGCGTCGGTTCGTCGGCGTTGTTCAACAAAGCGAAGAACTGGTAATAATCGCGCTGCGAAATCGGGTCGTATTTATGGTCGTGACAACGCGCGCAGCCCAGGGTCAGTCCTAGAAAAACCGCAGCCGTGGTATTCACCCGGTCGGCTACGCTTTCCACGCGGAACTGCTCGGCGTCGGTGCCGCCTTCCTCGTTGCGGAGCGTGTTGCGATGAAAGCCGGTGGCAATGATCTGGTCGGGCGTCGCGCCGGGCAGCATGTCGCCGGCAAGCTGCTCGACGGCGAACTGGTCGAAGGGCATATCGCTATTCAGGGCGTCGATCACCCAATCGCGATACTTCCAGATCGAGCGTCCGCTGTCGATGGTGTAGCCGTTGGAGTCGGCGTAGCGGGCCTGGTCAAGCCATTGGCGGGCCCACTTTTCGCCGTAACGGGGTGAATCAAGCAAGCGATCGACGAGCCGTTTGTAGGCATCGGGCCGCTCGTCGGCGGCGAACGCCTCGGTCTCGGCCGGGGACGGCAGCAGCCCGGTCAGGTCCAGCGACAAGCGGCGAATGAGTGTATACCGATCGGCCTCCGGCGACGGAACGATCTTTTCTGCATCGAGGCGGGCCAAAACAAAAGCGTCGATCGGGTTTCGCAGCCAAAGTGGCTGCGACACCGCGGGCACGGCCGGGCGAACGAGCGGTTGAAAGGCCCAGTGGCGGCTGGCGGGCGACTTCGTGGGCACCGGCGAATCATCGGCAGGCGCGACGGCGCCCTGGTCGATCCAGCTTTTGAGCCGGTCGATTTCGGCCGCACTCAACGGCGGGCGATCTTCGGGCATGCGAATGATATCGCCGCTGCCGGTGACTGCGGCAATCAGCAGGCTTTCGCCGCTTTTGCCCGGCAGAATGGCCGCGCCGTTGTAGCCCCCAAGCTTGGCCGCCGCCACGGTGTCAAGCCGCAGGCCGGATTTTTGCTGGTCGGGCCCATGACACTCGTAGCAATGCCTGGCCAATAGCGGCTGGATTTCGCGGCGATAGTCAACCGGTTCGGCCGCCGGCGCGCGGTTGGCGGCAAGCACGATCGCGAGCGTCAGACACGGCCAAGGCGAACGCATGGTTTGAGCGAAGGCGGAAGGTTACGGGCAGTTGGCCGTTCGGTTGCCAAAGCTGCCGCTGGGAATGAACCTTGATGGTAAGCCATCGAGCGGCCGCTGACAAGAAAGACGATAGACAGTCGTCGCAGGGCGTGGCACAACGTAGGTTATGGACCCCGCCGCACTAACCGCCGCACTTAAACTTGAAGCGCGGCGACTGGGCTTCGAACTGGCGGGCGCGTGTCCGGCTGTCACTGCGCAAGGCGTTCATCGCTTCCACGACTGGCTCGATGCCGGTTATGCCGGCGAAATGGCTTACATCACCGAGCGCCGAAACGCCTATGAACACCCACGGCACGTACTCGCAGGCGTTCGCAGTCTCTTGTTGCTGGCGATGCCTTACCGCACCACGGAGCCGGTCGGGCCGCGATCGGGTGAGGGGCGGGTGTCTCGATACGCCTGGGGCGGAGACTATCACGACTTGATCCACGACCGGCTGAAGCAGCTTGCTCGCTCGCTGACGAGGCTCTCGCCTCAGGCCATGGTGCGCGGAGTGGTCGACACGGCCCCGCTGCTGGAGCGTGAGTTCGCCCAGCTCGCCGGTTTGGGATGGACCGGCAAGAACACGCTGCTGCTCAACCAGCGGCTGGGAAGCTGGTTCTTCCTGGCGGCCCTGCTGACCGACGCCGAGTTCGACTACGATGCACCGCACGACGCCGAGCACTGCGGCACCTGTCGGGCTTGTCTTGACGCTTGCCCAACGCAGGCCTTCGTCGCTCCCTACGTGCTCGACAGCCGCCGCTGCATCAGCTACTTGACGATCGAGCTGCGCGGCCCCGTGCCCCAGGAGCTGCGGCCGGCGTTGGGCGACTGGGCGTTCGGCTGCGATATCTGCCAGGATGTTTGTCCCTGGAACAGCCGCTCGCCGGCGAGCAGCGAAGCGGCGTTTGAACCGACGGCCGAAAGCAATCCACTTGAGCTGATCGGGCTTTTCCGGCTCGACGACGATGCCTTTCGCCGCCGCTTTCGCCACACTCCTCTTTGGCGGCCGAAACGTCGCGGCCTGTTGCGAAACGCGGCCCTCGTGCTGGGCAACCAGCGTCCACCGGAAGCCATCGCGGCCTTGGTCCACGGCCTGGGCGACGCCGAGCCGCTGGTGCGGGGCGCTTGCGCCTGGGCGTTGCAACAGTTCGACGACGTGCGGGCAAAGCAGGCAATCGAATCACGCTTGGCCGTGGAGGCCGATCCCGACGTTCGCCGCGAGCTGGATCGGCCAGCGATGCCCCTAAAGCGAGATTAGGCGTTGGACTTTAGGCAATGCCCAGCGCGTGGCAACTCTCTTCGTAGCTCTTTTCTAAATCGAGCGGAATGGCGAGCTCATCCGAGCCGAGGATCGCCGCAATTACGAACTTTTCATCGGCGCTGCCGTCGTTTTGACCCGCTGTGCCGGGATTGCCCATCTTGGCAGTCCAGAAGGCCAGGCCTGCGGCGTCCGGCGCGCGACCGAGAATGATCTCGTACAAACTCGTGACATAGTGTGTTTTGTACTCGGTCGAGTTCAAGAACCCATCGATCACCTTTGTCCGGCCGCTCGCATTGTTCTGTTGCTGAATTGCGTTCAGCCAGTCCATAGGCTACGCTACCGGCATCGGCCCCGTCGGAGCGTGCGCGTTGCAGGTCGATGAGGGCCTCATCGTATCGCCCGTCTCGATACGACAGCATGCCGCGATCGAGCGCCGCCGCCGCCAGTTTCGGATCGAGATCCAAGGCGCGATCAAAGTCGCGACGCGCGGCGTCGTTGCGTGCAAGCTGTGCGTTGGCGAGACCGCGATTGTAATAACACCACGGAGCGCGGTCCGCGAGCACCAGGCAGACCGTGAAGGCGGTCACTGCTTCCTCATAGTCTTCGAGCTGGTAGGCGGCCCGAGCGTGATAGAAATTAGGCCACAGGTCTTTCGGGTTCATTTCGACGGCCGCGCTGAAATGGGCGTCGGCTGCACTTAGGTTGCCGGCGGCTTCGGCCGCGCAGCCGACGGCCCTGGCCTCGCGTTCTGGACCAGCGAAGTAAGAATCCGGGGCACCGCCGACCGCGACGGCATCGTGCGCGACCTGCTCACCACGCCTGAAGCTGCTCACGACCTGCTCGACGCCTTCTATCCGGCTGCCGGGGGCGTCACCGGCCATTCGCTTGCCGCACCGGGTACTCAAGCGGGTGGAGGATTAACGGACCTCGCGCAACTTACCGCTGCCGGCTGGGAAAACCTCTATCTGGAGGGCCCGTTCGACGACTCGCCCCAGGGCAATGACGGATTCTTCGCAAGCTTGGCCGCCGGAGCGGCCTGGGACGATGTGCAGTTTCTCCTGCTGACCACCGACCAGTTCTACACCAACCCGAACCGGCCCACGAATCGGTTTCGCCGACGACTTGGCCCATGCGCAGGCCGCCGCCCGCGAAGAGCACGCAGCCGGCCTCGGCCCAGTGATTGCGGCCGGGACCCGCCTCGATCTTGGGGCTGCGGCCGAACTCCCCCAGCACCACCACCAGCACGTCCTGGTCCAGGCCGCGGTTCCGCAGGTCGTCGAGCAGGGCGCACAGGCTGCGGTCGAGCAAGGCCATCTTCATCTTCAGGGCGGCGAAGATGTCGCTCTGCGGCCCCCCGTGGTGGTCCCACTCGCCGTCGCGCAGCGTGACCACCCGCACACCGGCCTCCACCAGCCGCCGGGCCAGCAGAAACGGCCGCGCATCCCAGTCGTACATAATGTTCTTCACCGTCTGGTGCGGGTATTTGCCCGCCTTGTGGCCATAGTCGGCCAGGAGGTGGTCTGGCTCCTTGCTCAGTCGGGCCAATCGGGCTAGCTACGCGCGCGTATTCGCCGAGGTGGGAAATTGCCCTTTAAGGGTAGGCAAAATCATTAGGCTTATCAAGCGGGCGATTGACTCAAGACAGTTCTCGTCCCACCCCGGCCCGACGCGCCAGCTCAATCAGTTTGCCGCCCAGCGCGACGTCTTCAATCGCCAGCCCGACGCTCTTGAAGAGCGTGATCTTCTCCGGGCGGCTGCGGGCCATCGCCCGGCCGGCCACCACGTCGGCCAGATCGACGGCCCGCGACCAATCGAAAATCCCCTTTTGCAAAGCGTCGACGAAGTCGCCCGCCTCGTGCCGGCAGGCTTCCACGCTGTCGCAAACAATATGGTCGGCGCGGCGTACCACGACGGCGTCGATTTCCGCCCGCGTCAGCCAATTCGAGCCGACGGCGGCCACCAACGCGCCCTCCGCCAGGTCGTGACCGTCGAACACCGGCACGGCACTGGTGGTGGCCGTGATCACGATCGGCAAGTCCTGGGCGGCCTCTTGGGGACGATCGACCGGCACGACTTCGATGGCCAACTGTCGCGACATACGCTGGGCAAAGGCCAGCCGCTTTTCTTCGCTACGGCTGTAGACAAACGCCCGCTTGAGCGGACGCACCGCGGCCAGCGCGGCCAACTGGGTCTCGGCCTGATGCCCGGCGCCGAACATGCCGGCCTCGCCGGCCTGCGGCGCGGCCATCCACTCGGCGGCCACGGCGGTGGTGGCCCCCGTGCGAAGCTGGCCCAGCCGGTCGGCCTCGACCAGCGCCGTCAGCTCGCCCGCTTGATCGTAAAGCCCCAGCAGGAACCGGGCCCCCTGCTTGGTCGTCGGGTAGCACTTCCAGCCGACCAGGCCCAGATACGGCGCGGCGGCGATCATCGAGTGCAGCACGACACCCGGCGCTTTGGCCCGCTGCCGCGGCACGTTGCTCGCTTCACCCGCCGCCAACCGCCGGAACGCTTCTTCCACCACGTCGATCGCCATTCGCATATCGAGCAAAGCGGTGACATCGGCTTCGGTGAGATAAAGAGCGTTCATCGCCGCAGTATACCCGCACGCGGGCAGCAATGAGAAACCTACGGCGGCTGGGGTAGAAGCCGGCCCGTCAAAAACTTTGCCTGGCGGCGTTCTGGAGTTATCTACCACTTTTTATGCCGGATCGCGAACTGAAACACCGAAAAGCGAGGTTTGAGGCGAAGTGACATACGTCAAGCTCCGACGCTTATCGAATAAACCTGACGCCTTTTTTGCAAGAATTGCACCCGCCTGGACCTGGCCTCTTTAGCTGCCCCTGGCCCCTTTGGCTGCCCCAAGTCTCTGTCGAGCAGGGAATTGACAGCAGTGAAGAACGAGAACCAACCAGCGCCTACCGACGCCGCGGAGCATTTTCTTGCTGGTCTTGTCGGCCGCGCCGATCGGCGATTCCAGTCGCACGATAGCGGCGACCGCCCAAGGCGTTTTCCCGCAAGATGCTGCGGTGTAGAATGGAGCGTTGCTCAATTTTATCGGGAGGCGTTTCCATGCCGTTCACGGTCACTCGCAACGACGGCGGCACTAAGGATGCCGAGTTCGAGGCTTACGTCCGCTTGCTGCGGCAACAAGGCGTCGATTTAGGCAAATTACCCCGCGCGCCGGAGCCGGGCACGGCTCGCCGTTGGTTGTACGTCTGGGATTCTCGCGAAAAGGCCCAAGCGTTTGCCGATGAACTGAAAAGACGCACGGGCGAAAAGGCCTGGGTTGTCACCGAAGTGACTGCACCCGCCTCCGAAGGGCCAATCGGCCCCATCATCATTCAGGTTGCCAGACGCGCCGACGGCCTGGTATTCGGGTTGCCCACGCTCAGCCGCCTGACCATTCAATCTGCGTGCCCAAGTGCAAACGGCGCCGCAACGACTATTTCCGTGAACTTCGAGACGCTTGATGATTTCTTGCGCACACACGGAAGCATCGGCGGCTTGGCTCGAGAAGTGGCGCCAACGCTGACCGGGCTAAAGCTCGAAGATCTCGAACAACTCGGGTACGCTCTCATCGAAGAGGACAGCGGCCGCACGCTTGTCTACGTCCCACCCGGCGACCTCGTTGCGGCTTGATCTGGCTCAGGTGGAATGGCCTCGAGGGGCTTGAGCGGTGGCAGAATTTCCCACGCGTTAAGGTCTCATCAAGGGCCTGAAGAATGGCGACGGCCGGGCCAATACCAGCCGCCGTGCCGCGGCCCAGAGGTTACCCCGGCCACCGCCATTTCTCTCGGCGCCCGCCGCGTGCAGTATCGCTGTTGCCGAGACGGCCACGATCATTGACGGGGCATTCTGCGCAAACGACGCTGCCCGAGCACTTTGTCAAATCGGCAAACCTGGATTAAAGCTCAAGCTCGGAACCGGCAGAACCGATAGAGACGGCTGCACTCTGCAATCCGGGCACGGAGCCTTAACATGACCCATCTTGCCACAGAAGCCGGCTCCAGCCGTGCCGATCCGCAGCAGGCGCGACCGCCGTCCAAGCCGGCCGCAAAATCGCCCTTAACCGTGCGCCTGCCTGATCTCAACGCGGGCCGAGCGACCGCACGCATCGACGCCGCGACCGCCGACGGCACTGGCCGTCTCGTTTCGACGGCGGCTGTGCCCGGCACTGCCTCGCCAAGTGTCAGCAGCCAGGCAGCCTCACCGACGAGCCGTGAGCGTTTGGCGACGAAATTGTCGTTTTTCGCTCCCCGAAAGCCGCTCTTTCGCTCCGCGAAAGCCGACTTCTTCGCGAAGGTGATCGGCTTTGTTCGCCAGCCGAAATTCTGGCTGGCGTGTTTTGTTTTCGCCGCCGTGCAAGTGGTGTTGGCCCTGGTGGTCACACCGGGCGAGGAAGATTACGGACAGGCAGAGCGTGTCGAGGCCGCGCCCCAAAAGTGGGCCGCACCCGAATCCGCGCCTGCGGCGCGAATTGTCGTGCCCGCCGCTCCCAACCCCGCGGAGGCGATCGAGCCGGGCGGCGGTGTCAGCGACGGCACCACGACGCCGATGGGCCTCGCCGCGCCCATCGAGCCTTCCGTCGATGCCCAAGGGGCCGATGGCGACGCCCTCACGGAAGCGGCAAGCGCGCTTTCCGCATCGCCTCCCACGCGAATGGCCGAGAACCGCCGACGGGCCGCAGGCAGCGGGCAGTTCGACGGCAAATCGGTCCGCGAACCGGACGGCGCCACCCTGGGCGGCATCGTGCCGCTGGGACCAAACCCCGAGACGAACTCCCACGAACAACCGTAATGAGCACGCTCGACAAGGCGTTTATCAAGGCCTATCAACGGCATGGCCTGCACGGACCGCACGTGCCTTTCGGCCGGCAATCGCAGCCAGCGCCGGCCGACGCCGCGTCAGCCGATGCCCCGCTGGGCGCGGGCGAATCCCACGCCGCGTCCTCCGCCAGACCGCATTCCGCGCACACGAAGGCGCCGGCGACGCTCTCTGACAAGCCGGTCGGCGCCGCTGAGGCACCGCCGGTCGGGCCGGTCCACGTCGCTGGCCCCAAGCCGGCTTTTGAAATCGAAGGCTTCGAGTGGCCGGACGTCGTAGCGGCGCTCGGCGACGATCTCCGGGGCGATCTGGCGGCGCTGATCGATGAGTTACTTCCCCACAGCCGGGGTTCGCTCGCGGTCGGAGGTTGCCGCCGCGGTGAAGGTCGGACTACGGTGTCGCTGGTGCTGGCGCGGCAATTGGCCGGCAGCGGAGCGCGGGTGCTGGTGGTCGACGGCGACCTTCAACGGCCCGGGCTGGCGGAGATGCTCGGCACCGTGGCCGAGACCGGCTGGGACGAATTGCTGGCCAAAAAGCTGCCGCCGCACGAAGCGCTCATCGAGTCGCTCCGCGACGGTCTGACCATTCTGCCGCTGAAAGCCGCGGTCGAAGAGTCCCTGCTGGCGGCAAACACTGCCGCCGTGAAAGAGCTGCTTGAGCGCCTGCAAACCGAGTTCGATTTCGTCTGTATCGACCTGGGGCCGTCGACCGATGTGGGCGATGCCCGGCAGAAGTCGTTGTTTGCGGCCGGCATTCAGGCCGCCGTTGTCGTCAGAGACGTTCGTGACTGTCGCTTGGAACAGGCCCAGGCCGTGGGCCGGCAATTCGTCGAGCTGGGCACGGCTCATTGGGCCATCATCGAAAACTTTGTCTGATCGAGCCATGTACGAAGCCTATTGGAAGTTGAAGCGGCGTCCCTTCGAGAGCGGCGCCAATCCGCGAGCCTACTACCCCAGCGATGCGCACCAGGGGGCGCTCTTGAAGCTGCGCTATGCCATCGAGCACGAGCATGCGGCGGCCCTCTTGGCCGGCGCGCCGGGCACCGGAAAAACGCTGCTCGTGCGGCTGCTCGCCGAACAGTTGCCCGACCGATACCGGCCCGTGGTCGAGCTGGTGTTTCCGCAGATGCCTCCCGGAGAGCTGCTGGCCTATCTGGCCGCCGAGCTGGGCGCCGGCGCATCTGGGCCAGCGTCGATCGCCGAGAATGTGGGCCGGATCGCCCGCGAACTCGACGAGCGGCGCGCCAAGGGGCGGCACACCGTGGTCGTGGTTGACGACGCGCAGATGTTGGAGAGCCAACGCAGCTTCGACGCCTTGCGGCTGTTGCTGAACCTGGAGGCCGATGGCCGGCCGCTGACGACGCTGCTCTTGGTCGGGCAGCCTGCCCTGTTGCCGATGTTGGAGCGGATGCCGCACCTCGACGAGCGATTGGGAGCCAAATGCCTCATCCGGCCGCTGACGATCGAAGAAACCATGAGTTATGTCTCGCACCGCATGACGGTGGCCGGCGCCACGGGCATGGTGTTCGAACCGTCGGCGCTGGAAACGCTGTTTCTACTGACGCGCGGCGTTCCTCGCCGCATCAATCGGCTTTGCGACCTGGCGCTGCTGGTCGGCTTTGCCGAAGAGCAGCGGTCGATTTGCGCCGAGCACATCGAGGCCGTGGCGAAGGAGCTGGCGGTGGCCGCGGTAGAGTAAGTCAGCTCTGGATGTAGCTCTTCAGATAGTGGTTTTCCATCGTGACCTCGTCGTGGTGCGCTTTCACCACGTCGCCGATGGAAATGATTCCGACCAGCTTGTCGTCCAAAAGCACCGGCAAATGGCGAATCCGCCGTTCGGTCATCAGGCCCATGATGTCGTCGATCGAGTCGGTGGGGCTGCCGGTGATCAGTTCGTGCGACATGGCGTCGGTCACTTTCAGTTGATCGAGCGGTCCCCGGCGGCCGGCGCAGGCCCGCAAAATATCGCGTTCAGTGATAATTCCCAGCAGCGTGCCGGGCCCGCTGCCGTCGTCAGACCGTTGGCAGACGACCAACGAGCCGCAATTGTTTTCGACGAGCTTTTGTACGACCTGATCGAGCGTGGCATCGGGACCGATGGAATGCACCTGCGATCCCTTGCGACGGAGGATTTCTTCTAACATCATAGCGGAACGTCCTTTATAATGGCGATTGCGACGGAAGGAGTGATGTGCCGCCCCTCTCGTTCCTGCCCCACTCGTCTCGTTCCTGGCCCAGAAGTGCGAACATTATACCGAAGGGGCGCGGGTTCGGTCAAACAAAATCCGCAAATGCGCCCCGGCGACCGATGCTCTTTCTTGCATAAATCGGCTTTCTGCTTTAACTTAAAGGTGTTACTGCGTGCCTGCCGTGGCCGCTTTCCGTCAGAACGCCAGTACAGGATGGGGCGGATTCATGTTAGTTAGAACCAGGAGGCTCGACCCTTGTCTGAACGAACATCCCTGTCGGAACGACCGACATCTCTGACCGTCAGCGACCAGGACGAGATTTTCGATAAGATCAAGCTGGCCATCCACGACCGCGTGACGATCGAGTTTGAGTATCGCGAATTGGACGAGCGCAGCACGATGCGCGTGGTCAATCCCCATTTACTCGGTCTGATCGAGAACTCGGCCACGATGGACGCCTACCAGATCGGCGGCGAAAGCTGCGAGGGGCGTTTGCCCGGTTGGCGGCGGTTTCGCCTGGCGAACATCGTGAGGCTCAAACGGAGCAGCAACCGCTTCGAGCCGCGGTCGGAGTTCAAAGTCACTCCCAGACGCTGGAAGGGCGTGTTCGAGTCGATCAACGGACTCGGCCGGCACACCCTTGGCAAGCGTTCGCCGCGGCGTTAGAGGCGGCGGGCACGAAGCGTGGCGTAAGCGTCCTCGCTTGCGTCGTGGCCAGCGTCACGGTGCGGCGAGCAGCAAATCGGCCGTCTCGACCAGCCAACCGCTGTGCCAGTCGTGCGCGCGCTTGGGGCCGTCGCGATAAACGTGGTCGATCATCAGATCATCAAGTTGCGCGTGCGTCTCCTGGTGATCCGGGCGAAAGTTGCCGTACCCGGCGAGAATCCCGCTTTGAAAACCACGTTGCCGGCGCAACTGACGAGCAACTGCAAGTATTGCGGTTCGAGGTCTTTGAAGAAGGGGGTGCCGGGCCAGAATCGGCTCAAGGGTTGACATGGGGAATGGTCCTCGCGATTGACGACGAATAGGTTTCAACATTCGGTCGCGGTCGTGGTCGCATAGAATCGTAACTCCGCCAGGTCAGAGGTCGCGGCCGCACGAAGCGAGAGTGTCGAACTGGGGGCGACGAAGGCGACGACCGCGGACTGTTCGAGGGAGTAACTGTCTGCTAAACTGCTTGGAGCGGCTCAGTGGAATCGATCGCGATTGAACCCTTAACCACTGCCCTCCTTTGGTCCGTTCCGAACAAGTCATCGAGGTTTTCGAGTCATTGGGTCTGACGCACGTCGTGTGGCTGCCCGACTCGACCCTGGGCACGTGGGAGCGTGCCCTGGTGGCCTCGTCCAAACTGCGGCTGGTGCGGGTCTGCCGCGAGGGAGAAGCCTGGGCGCTGGCGGCCGGGCTTTTCTTGGGCGGAGCTCGCCCGCTGGTCGTGATGCAAAACACGGGCTTGTTCGAATCGGGCGACTCCCTGCGCAGCGCGCTGTTCGATCTGGGATTGCCGCTGTACGCGATCGTCGGCTACCGCAGCTTCCTGTTGGAGGGTTCGCGGGACACGGCCCGACGCTACACCGAGCCGCTGCTGGCGGCCTGGGGTATCGATAGCGTGCTCATCGATTCGGCCGAGGCGATGCCGTTGTTGGCCGAGCACTATCGCCGTTGCCAGTTGTCGCGGCAAGCAGGGGTGGCATTGTGGGCCGAGGGAAAAGGATGACCGCCGAAACCGTATCAACGCGTCGTCGCATGCCGCTGCTGCCGGCTGTGCAGGTCGTAGCCGGCCTGCGGGGCGACGCGATTGTCGTGACGACGATGGGCGCGGCCCGCGAGTGGCCGAAACTCTCGCAACATGCGCTCGATTTTCATTATCTGCCCTCGGCGATGGGTCAGGCCCCGATGCTCGGCCTGGGTCTGGCGCTGGCCCAGCCGCATCGCGAAGTGATCGTCTTCAATGGCGACGGTTGCACGCTGATGAACCTCGGCTGTCTGGTGACCATCGCCGCCGCGGGCGCCGCCAACTTCACGCTCATCGTGTTGGAAAACGGCATCTACGAAGTGACCGGCGGGCAAGCCACCGCGGCGGGCGCCAAGTGCGGCCAAGAAGTCGATTTCGCCGCGATGGCGCGGGCGGCCGGCCTGACCAGCGTCTTCGACTTCGACGATGCCGCAATCTGGCAGCGCGAGGCGGCGATGGCGTTGCATTCGCCGGGACCGCGGTTCCTATCTCTGCACGTCGCTCCGGTCGGGGCCGACTATCCGTTGCCGGCGTTGTCACCCATGGCCGAGCGGATCGCGGCCTTTCAGGCGGCCCTGGTGAGCCCTTCGTCGCAATAAGGGGCGGGGATTGCGTCCGACGTGGGGCGGCCTTCCTAGGCCGTCGCCCGGTTTTGACGGCCTAGGAAGGCCGCCCCACGTCCGCGTCGGCTTGGTGGCCAACGGCTTTTGGCCCGGAATACTCGCTGGCGTATTGCGGCACGGCGATGCCGGGCGGCAAACGCGGGTCGGCAATCGGCGGCGATGCGGCCAAACGAAGCGGCAGCACGCCGGCCCAGACATTCAAGGCATAGTCTTCTTCGTCATCGAGCGGCATGCCCGTGCGGACCTTGGCCGAGGCTTCCTCGATCGGCACCCGCACCACCAGCGTCCGCCGCAGCTCCTCGGCGTTCGGTCGCCGCGCGTCGGCCCACCGGCCGCGGACCAGGTGCTCGGCCAGGCAACCGAGGATTTCGAGCTTTTCGCCCTCGTCGCCGATGGCCGATCCCCGGCCGAACAGCACCACCGAACGGTAATTCATGGAATGATGGAACGCCGATCGGGCCAACACCAGGCCATCGACCAGCGTGACGGTGATGCATGCTTCGCTGCCGCGTGCCAGGGATTGCATCATGCGGCTGGCCGGCGAGCCGTGCAGATAGATCGCGTCGCCGATGCGGACATGAATCGTGGGAATGACGAACGGCTGCCCGTCGTCGACGAAACCGACGTGACAGACGAGCGCCTCGTCGAGAATGGCGTCGATGGCCGCGCGGTCATAGACCCCGCGTTGCGGAAGCCGGCGGATTTGAGAGCGGTTGCTTGTGGGGGGCATGTTTTTACGCTACGGGATCGTTCTCTGCCAAAGGTCCAAATCGTCACGCGTGCTGAAACCCATTTGCCGCCAGAATCGCTTGCCGTCGGCATTATGGCGGTACACCAGGCCGTTGCACTTCAATATGCCTAGCTCGCGCAGCCCGGCCAGACATTCTTCGACGAGTCGCCTGCCGAGGCCCGTGCGGCGAAATTCGGGCGTCACCGCCAAATGATACAAGAATCCGCGTCGTCCGTCGTGCCCGCATCGGCGAAGAGGAGATCATGTGGGGATAAGACATCGATGGATACGGGCGGGTTCGCGGGCGACCGGTTCGGTAGCCGACTTCGTGAGAAGTCTGGTCGTCGCGTGCAAACTTTTCCATACGCCGTCGCTCGTCTCCTCGCCGCCGAGATGCCATCCGTTCCTAAGGTCGCCGCCGCGATTTGCGGTGGGCTTTTGCGGGCCGTGCAGTTCGTCGCAGCTCGGCGCGGATCGCGTCGGCGGCCTCCTCCTTTTCCCAGTAATCCCAACCTTCCGCGAGCAGGCCGTTTTCACCGCGCATCCACGTCGAACCATTGACGACGATGCGCTTGT
Organism: Pirellulales bacterium; assembly: GCA_035533075.1. Classification (NCBI taxonomy): domain Bacteria; kingdom Pseudomonadati; phylum Planctomycetota; class Planctomycetia; order Pirellulales; species Pirellulales bacterium. The sequence goes on from DATLUO010000031.1 coordinate 18,400, forward strand.
GCGTCGGCGGCATCCCCCTCCACGGGCCAGTGTGCGTCATGGCGACGCGCCAACGACTCATGACTCAATCGCCGCTGACGGTCACTTGTTCCAGGTGGACCTCGATTTCGCTGAAAGCCGCGCGAATGGCCTCGGTGCGCTCCCGGAGCTCCTCGCGCCCGTGCATTTCGGCCCCGTCGGCGTGCAGCACGACGTCGGTCGTGGTGAGCTCGTCGATGGCTTCCAGCCTTCCTTCGTTCCACACTTCTTGCCACCAGCGGCGCACGAGCCGTTCGTAGACCGCCGACGGCTCGTTGGCGCCTTCGAGCGGATCGGCCAGCAGCGTCTGAGGATTGACCGGCGCACCGGGCTCGCTGTAAAGCTGAGCCAAAAGGGCGATTGTTTTCAGCTCGAGTGGTCCGCCCGACTCCGCTTTACGAATCAGGCGGTCGCTGACGCCCGCGCGTTCGGCGGCTTCGAGTTGCGACCATGCGCGTCCCACCCGCAACTCGCGCAAGCGAGTTCCGAGAACGCGAAACGACCGAGCTGACCTGCTTGCCGGCATCCTTATCCCTTAGTTCAAGTTTCGCGGTTTTCGAGCATAGTTCCAGCGGTCGATCGCGTTGAACGCGAAGGAAAAAAGCAGATGGCAAGCCGTAAATCGCGAGACAGGTGTCGCGGCGGCTTCGTCAGCCTGCAAGGCTGACAAATTCGATAAGCCGGGCAACCTGAGTTTTCAAGTATCCGGTGCGAGGGAGGTATCCACGAAACCCATCCTGGCAACTCAAGCGGCGCAGCGTCGTCAGCGCGTCGCCAAACGACGGTTCGGCCTTCTTGGTGTACCAGGGACGGTCGGGAAACTTCACGTGCTTGTGACCCTCGCGGTGAAACCAAGCCACGATCAGGCTGTACAAGACCAGCGCCATCGGTGCGGTGCGCTCCACGGCCTTCGGCAAGCGATTGGCCGGGTCCTCCAGACCCAACAACTGCTTGCTGTGTTCGAAGGTGACCTCGATCGACCAGCGGCACGAGTAGTGGGAGAGAATCGTGCGCGCGTCCCAGTCCAGGCAGGTGCAGTAAAACATTTGGTCCGGGCGTTTGCCAACGGTGTCGCGGACGAGCACGATGGTCAGCAGCCGCTGCCCGCCTGCTTTGTAATACAACGCTTGAATCGTCTTGACCAACAGGGTGGCGTGCAAGCCAAACTGATCGAAGGTCAACTCGGTCCAAGGTTGGCTCTGGTCCTCGGCCCAGGCTGCCATGCCGGGAAGGCGCTGGCCCTTCTTGCGTGGACGGCCACCTTTTTTTCCGGGCACCGCTTGCGGAGCCGGTTCGTACAGCGCGCCCTTGGGATGCACGTGACTGATGAGATCGACATTCTCCGGCAGCTTCTTCAAGACGCTCTGCCCGCCATAGGCGCTGTCGCCCGTGACCAGCAGCTTCCGGTCGGGAAACCAGCTTGCTACAAGGCAAATCAGCTCGACGGCCAGTTCCGGACGCGTGCGATGATTGGGGTCCGGCTTGCGAGCCTTCTTCTTGCAGCCCTCGGTGTTCTTCTTGCGACCCTTGGTCAGACCCTGGCGATTTCGGTAGAGGCGGAAAGCGATCGGCAAGCTCCAGACCTTGGTTGGCGCCCAGAACGGGCAGCGAACGATGAGCGTCAGCACGACCCAATCGTGTCCCCAACTGGTGAGCGGCTTGGCCCGGCTGGAAATCAAGGGGTTGTGATGCATGCCCGCCCCGTAAACGGTCAATCCTCGTTTGCGGCAGAGCGTATCGTCCACCGCCAGCACAATCAGGCCGGTCGGCGCGAAAATGCGGACGAGCAGTTGCGCGAGCACACAGCACAAGCCGTCGAGTTTCCAGGCTGCATGACTGAAGAAGCGGTGGTATCGGCTGTGGTGCCCCTTCTGGGTCGAGCCGCTGGACCAAATCAAGTCCGTCACATACCGATGGCGATGCGAGAGCACCCAGCCGCTCACCAGATCGAGAAAAATCAGGAAGCTTGGCGCGGTGAACACGCATTGGAATTCGGATAGCAACGTCTGAAAAGATGAAGTAACTTCCATGCTCGGCCTCCTTGCCGCGGGTTGCCTGGGTTGTGGAATTCACAGGTTTACCCGTTTTAGGCATGGAGGCCGACCTCATTTTGACCCAAACCGCCCCTCAAAAACCGCGAAACTTGAACTTAGTGGTGCGACAAAATCACTTAACTCGACTGATGCGATCGGCCACAAGTGTCCCTCTTGCACCCATTGATAATCGACGTTCTCGTGGGTTGCAACGACGAAAAGTATCTCAGGAATCCTCGCCGCGCCGGGCGGTGGTTAGACACGCTGATCGTTCCGCTATCGTTCCTCACGCGGCGGGTGGGCGGCGGTTATACTTGGGCCGCGTTGTTTGAGGTGGCGCCGCCGCGACGGGCGGAGCCTCTTGGGGCGGTGCCATAACCCATGCTGCCCTTCGGAGATCAACGTCATGAGCCGTTCACACCGTGCCAACGCTGCCCAACGGCTGGTCCGCGGACGAAGTCCATTCGCGGGTCGACGGAACCGCGCGCGACGCGATGCGAGCTTGCCCCGATTAGAAAACCTTGAAGTCGGCCGCTCGCTCAACTTCCAGAGGCTGGAAACTCGGCGAATGCTGAGCGTTCTGCAGACGGAGACGAACGCACAAGGAACGGTCTACTCGCTGACCGACGCGTCAAGCGGCGGCTGGCTAGAAATGAAGGCCGCGGGCTCGAATGTGACACAGGTCATCGACACGAACGTGGCGACGTTCGGCCTCGACGCCTCCGGCGCAGCCGTAGCGCTGGAGGACACCGGAAACCTTGTTCTGTTTCCGGCCAACTCGCCATCTCGAGAGGTCATGCTCAGCGGTGTGAGGAGTTTTGTAATCGATATCTCTGGGGTCGTCACCGCGCTGGCAGCACCTGGCGCAACTTTTGATTCTGTCTACTGGTTCAAGCCGGGATCGACGGAGCCCAACCCCTACAGCGGCGTCTTCACCGACCTGAGGGTTGAGCGCGGAGCCGCGGTTGCGGCACGTAACGATTATGCTTTGGTTGAGTTTCCCGACAGTTCCAGCCCTCCGCCGGCAGTCATGGCTACTGATGTGAGAAGCTTCGTCGTTGATCAGAGCGGTTCAATGGTTGCGCTGTCAGGCAGCGAGTTGCTGCGTTGGAGTCCTGGCAGTGATATGCCGAGCGTGATCAACGGGTCATACACGGCGCTCGCCCTCGACGGCAAAGGTGATTCGGTGGCACTGGACAACAGCAACGCTTTGTGGCTATTGCCCCCTGGCTCTGATAAAGCTCAGCCGATGGCTCCCGGAGTCAGCGTCATTACGTTTCTTGTCGATTCCAGCGGATCGGTAATCGCCTTTGAGCCAATCCCGAATACCACGAGCGGACCGCTAGTCCGGTTCGCCGCTGGTTCAACCACACCGCAGCCGCTCTATGAACCGGACGGATCCGACACACTTCAAGCCCAACAGTTTCTGTTAGACGGGTCCGGATCTCTCGTCGCGCTTGATGCCAGTCACGATCTCGTGCGCTTTGCACCGGGCGCTACCACGGCGCAGCTAATGGCTAGCAACATCACCGGGTTTGTGGTCGACGGAGCCGGCTTTGTCGTCGCACAGACAGCGAACTCCGCGTCGAGCTCGTCTCGGACAGGAAGCATAGCTCGAATTGGAATACCGGGTACAACGATCCAACAGTTATCACCTGGCAGCTTATATGTGCCTACGGGAAGCGGGAACCTGATTCAGTTCGCGCCTGGGTCCGACTCGTCACAGAACATCGAGTCCGACGTCAAAACATTCGCAGTCGATGGCGGGGGTGGCGTTGTTACGCTGAACACAGGCGATGTCCTAACGCGATTTGCGCCAGGGGCGACAACCTCCATGCAACTGGATACCAACGCTGTACTCTCATTCATGCTCGACACAACCGGGCAGGTTGTCGCACTCGAGGCCAACGGCGACCTGGTGTTGTTCGACCCCACCTCCGCTGCACGGTTCGACCAGCGACAAGTGATGATCGCAGCCACGCAGTGGTCCGATGGGTCGTGGAATGCAGTTTCGTCTTTCCATATCGACCCACATGGGGTCATCATCGCCGTCATCGCTCATTTGTCCTCGCCCTTCCTGCTTGAGCATCCCACGCTCGAGGGCAGCACGCCCTATGTGATCGCGTGGTGCTTCGCGGCGACAAACGCAGAACTACATTACTTCACATTCAATTTCGAGCACCTCAGCGGCCCCGGCAACCCCGTCAACCTTCCTCTGCTCACTGCCGTTTCCCAGGTATATCTCCTGGCCGATGGATCAATGGCGGTGACAATTAAGGACACCTGGGACACGAACTTTCCTAGCTGGCTTGTGGTACCTCAAACGGGGCTCTTTGAGATGTTCCTCGTCCCGCAGAGCAGCGCGGGGACGGTTTTGGTGGACGAAGACATCCAAGCCTTTATGCCACCCGGCAACCCGCAGACAGGTTACTTCCTGACGGGCGTATCGGTGACAACCGGTCCAACCCAGCCTGGAAACCCGTGGGACTACAGCGAGCCGACGGCCGCGAGTGAGTTCGGCACGAGTTACACGTACACTGAACCGAGCGTACAACAGCCCCAGCCGAGCCCATTCTTAGGGTTCCTTGAGGTGGGCCTTTTTTTCGTCGGAGGTCTTGTGTTGGGGCCTATTGTCGGCCTTGTCGCGGACCCTATTCTCGGCCTTGTCGGGGACCTTGTTGGGGACGCGGCGGACGCCTTAGGCATCAGTGCCGAGGCTGCCGACGTTCTTGCCGGCGTGGTCGATCAGGCCGTCGCGAATGCCGTGGACCAGGGCCTCAACATTGCCGTGAACGGAGGCTCCTTCAACTGGACGCAATTCTTTGGCGCGGGGCTCTCGGCTCTGGACGGCGCTGACCTTGTCGGCAGCTTGGTTGGTTCTGTGGATCCGGTCGACGATTCGATCGTTGCCAACGTGCTGGATGGCGGTCTAAACAAAGCCGTCGGTGGGTTTCTGAAAGGTTTGGCCGACGGAGGAACGCTCAATAGCGCCCTCGGCCAAGCTGCCCAAGGGGCCCTTGACGGTCTTACGCGCGGCGTTGGCGATGCGCTGGAGAACTCAGAAATCGGCTCGACGTTCCTTCAGGAAGCCTCATCTTTTTTGAGCCAGGTGTCGGACGCTTCTGCAGACCTGCCATTTGTCAACTCCGCCGTGCTGGGATTCTTTAACGCCGCAGTCTCCGGCAACTGGAGCAATCTATCATTCGCCTCGCTCGCTGACTCGGGCGCCTCGTTGCTCGAACAAATCGCAAGCGACAACCTCAGCAATACGCCGTTTGCCAGCGATGCTGTATCGCTGCTGAGCAAGGCAGTTAGTGGACAGATTACGAGCAGTGCCTTTGGTAATACGTTTGCGCAAGACGCGCTATCATTTTTCGATAATTCGGTTGCCGATCAGCTCACTGGCTCAGACCTCGCCGGTAATATCGCCAGCTTTGTCAATCAAATAAGCCAGACCGGTCTCGGCACGTTCGTAAGCACAGGATTGGGCCAAGGTCTCGGAACGTTTTTACAACAGGCTGTATCCGGCGGTTTAACTACGTCGCCTCTGGCCGAGGGCGTCGGGGCGCTCTTGCAGCAGGTCGCAGGCACCACATCACTCGACACTTCTGAAATTGCTAATGGGGTTGGCGATTTGCTGCTGCAGGCCGGTGGCGCGGACAGTTCCATCGAGTCATCGCCGCTAGCGGTCGGGGTGGGAGAGCTCCTCCAACAAGCGAAAGCAGACGGGCTTGATCTTGTGAATTCTCCGCTCGTAGCCGGGGTCGGCAAATACCTTCAGCAATATCCGTTTAGCGCGACGGATTCGGGGTTTTCTAATGGCCTGGGCAGCTTTTTACAACAAGCGGTGCAAGACGGCCCTGCTTTCATGAGCTCCGCCTTTGCTACCTCGGTGGGGAAATTCTTGCAACAGGGCAGCGCGGAGTCGGCCCTGCTGAGCGATCCGACCATTGCCAGCGAAATTGGGACGTTTCTACAACAGGCCGCGAAATCTGGCACCTTGTTCAGCAAATCCACATTGAGCGCGGACGTCGGTTCTTTCCTCACGCAAGCGGCGAGCGACGGCCAACAGTTCCTCAATTCGGGCTTTATGGGAGATGCTGCTTCGTTTCTGGCTGTCGCGAGCGCCGATACGAATTCGCTGCAGGCGACTGCTACGATGCCGACGCTGCTTGGGACGTTCCTGCGCCTTGTAAGTCAGGATACTTCGTACCCGAGATCCGGCGTCGGCACGAATGCGGCCGCCTTCTTGCAGCAGTCCGAAGTAATCGACACTGATTTCCTGGAGCCCAACTTCGTCAACGGTCTCGAATCCCTGCTGCCTTCGCCGATCGCCGTAACTATCAGCTCCGAGCCCTCCGCGAATACATTCGTTGGTGCGCCGTTCAGCACGACGGTTCATGTTGCTGACGCGCTCGGCCACGCTCTGGGGGGCATTCCAGTCACCCTCACTCTGCGCGTTAACTCCGGCAACGGCGCACTTAATGGCACCCTCACCGAGACGAGCGACAGCAACGGCGACGCGACATTCAATAACTTGTCGATGAATGAAGGCGGCGTAGGCTACGTCCTTACTGCAAGCGATGCTACGTCGAATACTGCTACATCGAGCCCGTTCGACATATCGGTTCAAGACTGGATTTACACGACCAGTTCGGGATCAGTCGGCGTATCGGCTGCCGACGGGCTATTGGCCGGCGGTGCCGCCTCCCGTCACGGGAATGTGGCCGCGGGCACGGTGACGGGAGCGCAGGGCGGCTCGTTCACGTTCAACGCCGACGGCTCGTTCACCTATACGCCGGCCGTGAGTTTCCTCGGCTTCGACAGCGCGCCGTTCAACATGACCGACCCATCGGGCGACAAGGCGACTCAGACCGTCACCGTGCTGTCGCAGCACGCCGGCGTGGTCTGGAAGTTCTACGAGTCCGTGCTCAATCGCACGCCCGACCCGGCGGGTCTGCAATACTGGACCAATTACTTCAACAACGGCGGCAAGATCGGCGACATGGCGTTCGGCTTCTTCGAGAGCGACGAGCTGCTCGACAAGGTGCTGGGCAACTATTACGAGCAATACCTATTGCGGCCGCTCGACGCGAACGGGCTGACGTATTGGAAGGGAGTTTGGCACGCCACGGGCGGACCGGAGCAGATCAAGGCCGGTTTCGCCGACAGCCCGGAGTTTTTTAGCTCGGCGGGCGGCACGCCGCAGTCGTGGATCGCGGCCCTTTATCAGCGCATCCTCAACCGCACGCCCGACCCCAATGGCGAGTCGTTCTGGATGAACTACTACCAGCAGCAGACGGCGGCGGGCGTCGATGCCGGCACCGTACGCTACAACATCGCGCTGGGCTTTTTCGACAGCCCGGAGTCGTTCGGCCAGGACGTGGCCGGCTGGTTCCAAGAGTATCTGTTCCGCGCACCGACGGCCGCCGAGCAGGCGCAGTATGTGAGCCAAATGAAGGCCGGCGCGACCGACCGCACCATCGAGCAGGAGATCACGAACCTGCCGGAGTACGCCAACAATCCCTCGGCGCCGGCCGCCGGCACCGGAACGCCGCTGGCCGACTATTACCCGACGCCGGCGCAAACGCAGGCGGTGGTGGCGGCCAAGGACGCCTTGTTTGCGCGACTTTAGATCCCGACCCCGAAGGGGTTGCACTCGAAAGCCCAGGGTGCAGCGCAGCGGAACCCTGGGGTTCTGACGGGAAGAGAATTGTCAGCCCAAACGGGGCGTCATTCGCGGGGCCGCGCCCGACGGTTGCCTCTGCCACGATTCCGTGCGCAGGATGGGGAATGACGCCCTTACAGGGCTAAAGACGATTTGTGCCTTCCCGATACCCAGGGTTCCACCCTGGGCTGTCGAATGACGCACCTTCGGTGCTACGGCCGTGCCTAAGAAGTGGGCAGCGGCCTCGCACGACGGTCGAGTGCGGCTGAGCGATCCACGGCTTTTGCAAATTTGCAAACACCGATAAAATACGGCATTTTTTGGCAACGAACCACCCATCGGTACTGCTTTTGGGCTGACTGCCTAATATGTACGCATGGTGCTGCTTCGGTGCTCAATTCATCAGCAACTGACTCACGGATGAGGGATGAGGGATGAGAGAGATAAGCTGATGAGCTTCCACGGAGCGGTGCAAGCCAATTGCAGCGCAAGATGACGGATGCGATGAGCGACCTCGCCCGATAGTTTTTATGCGACGCGAGGGGCCCATCACGGCGGAGCGTGATGCCTTTCCCGGCGCGCCGGGAATCACGAAACAACCCAAGCCAGCCGCGCGGTAGAACCAGAGGAATGACAGAAAGAATACAGACAGAAAAATGGGCGGCCGCAGTCGCAATCCAAAATCCAAAATCGGCAATCCAAAATCGCCCCACCCCCCAGATTCATCGTTGCGGCGCGAAAATGAGCCGCGCCGGGCTGTCGCCGCAAGGTCCGACCGCCAAATGGTTTGCAGCGCGGGGAAATCGGACACGCGTTTTGTTTTTGTCAACGATAATTATTTTCCGTCAACGGTAATTCGACCGCCCACGAATCCTCGTCGGCAGTCCGTGGTGCGTTGCCAGATTGACCGTGGCAGACGACGCGAAGCGTCGCTGATCGATCTTCGAAAAGTTGACAGAGAGGGGTGCAACCGGGAGGCAATCCCGCAGATCCCGTGCTTCCGGAGGGGTGGGCACGGCGCCCACCCCCCCGTCGGTAGCCCCACGGCGCGCAGCCCGGCGTCGCGGTTTTTCAGGCCGTCTCCAGCGCGTGCCGGACGGGATCGACGAGCAGATCGAACTTGCCATTGACCACCATGCCGCGCGACTCGGCGGTCACCGGCCGCTTGTCCGCGGCCAACCGCTCGCCGTCGAGCAACAGGCTGGTCGTTGCCCACAGCTTCTTCAGGGCGGGCGATTGCAACTCCTCGTCACTGGCCGGATAGGCCAGCGACTTGTGCGGCTCTTCGGTGACCACCAGGTGATAAAGCGTCACGGGGCCGGCGGCCGAATCGACGCGGGCCAGCGCGCCGGCGATCCAATCGACGTCGCCCGGCTCGATTTGGCCGCGCGTCAGATGCAGCACGACCGGCGCCAGGCAGGCCGCGCGGTGCTGCCGGCACCACTCGGCGGCCAGCTCGGCCACGCGCTCGAAGGCGGTCACCGGCGGGGCCGCCGCCGTCGGCTCCAGGTCGAAGTAGATCGGCTTCTTGCGGGTCAGCGAGATCAGCCCGCCGATGCCGTTGGAGACCTGCTCTTCGCTCTCTTCCACCCGGAGGGCGCCGGCGGCCAGATCGGTGTGATGGACAACCGACTGGCCGGCGAGCGGCCCTTCGAACCCGCGAACGTCGACCTCGCCCGACGAATCGAGACCGTAGGAGACAAGGGCCACGTCCACCACGCCGGAGGCAATCTTCGAGACCTGCTTCAACAGGTCGTTGGCGTGCTCCTGCAGCCGTCCCACGGGGTTCTGCACGCTGGTGGCGAAGGGATCGGCCACCGAACGATCGAGCACGAAGGCCAGCAGCGCCGCTTGTTCCTTGCCGGCCGCGGCGAGCGGCGACGCGTCGCTCGGCGCAGGTTCAGCGGCCGCGGGCGCCGCTTGGGCCGCCATCGGTCCGGGCGCCGGCGGGGCCGCAACGCCGCCCTTCGACGGCCAGTGGCGCGTGTGGGCCTTCACCAGCGACAGCATCTGAATCAGGTCGGCGATCTTGGCGTTGTAGATCAACCCGCGTGCGCCGGGGTTGACCGTGACGTGGGCCTCCTGCAGGGCCTCGACCAGGTGCGGCGGCAGCACGCTCGCGCGGCGAAACTGATCGCGGGCAGAACCGAGCGTGAGATAGACGTAGTTCGACGGATAGAGCGACGTGACCACGGCCGCCGACGCCGCCAGATGGGCCTGCAGCACCAAGGGATGTCCGCCCGGCGTGGTCAGTTCCAGCAACTTGCTGATGGCGAGCTGTGGATTGCCGTCGCCCGACGCGCCGGAAGCGATGTGGATGACCAGCGGCATGCCCGGCGAGGGGCCTGCGTCGGCGGCCCACCGCGCGATCAGGTCGCGGCAAGAATTGTAGGCGGCAATCTGCGGCGCCTTGGCTCCCAGGGTGGGCGCGTACCAGACTGGGAACTCGACGGTCTCTTCTCGCGGCGGGCCGAAGCCGCCGGGCGACGGCAGTTTGCGGACGCGCGTTTCCATGCGCAGCGGCGCGGCCGACAGCTCGCCGCTCGGCACAAACTCGCGTCCGGCCAGCGGACCGCCCCAGCGCGGGCCGACGTTGACTTGTCCTTGAGCATCGGACTGATAGCCAACCAGGGCCAGATCGAAGCTCGGGCCGCCGGCCAACTGCTTCAAGAGTGCATTGACCGCGGTGGCCACACGCTCGGCGTTGGGCCGCGTGGAGGCTTTGCCTTCGGTGGTCAGCTCGCGCATGACCGCCCCCATGCCCGACGACTCGTCTACCAGAAGCACCACACAGCCGGGACTTTGAAGATCGCTCATACCCAACAGGATACCCGCCGGGCCGGCGCAGTTCAAATAAAGGCCGGTGGCTTACCACCGCGGCAGAAAAATGGGATAATCGCGGGAATGCCACAAGGCCAAGTTTTTAACGGCCGAGGCGGAATTCTGGCCAAGATCGGGACGTCTATCCGGCAACAAGTCATTCGTCAACGACGAGCGTGCAAGCAATGCATGGTGACGACACGGTTGGTGATCGCCGCTGGCCCCGTTATCAGCCGTTGGTGCTGGTGGCGGCGGCATGCGCGGCGGGCATCGTCGCCGATCGCCTCGTTGCGTTGCGGACCGACGCCTGGCTTGCCCTAGGATTCACAACTTGGTGCCTCTGGTTTTTGGTTCGACGACGACGCACTGCATTGCCGACCGCGCTATTGGCGTTGGCGCTGGCGGGCCTCGGCGGCGCCTGGCATCACCAACATTGGTTCCTGTCGGACAGGCACGAGATCGGCCTCTATGCCGCCGAGTCGCCGCGGCCGGCTTGCGTTGAGGCGATCGCGATTGGCAGTCCGCGGCAGATCGCGGCCCGGCCGCCCAATCCACTGCGCGCCATTCAGCAGCAAGACCGCAGTCGCCTGACCGTTCAGCTTGTGGCGTTGCGCGACGGCGACCGCTGGCTGCCGGCATCGGGCATGACGCAGGTGTGGGTCGACGGCACGGTCAGCGATGTCCATCGCGGCGACCGCCTGAGAATTGTCGGGCAGCTTTCCGCACCGGCCGGTCCGCAAAACCCCGGCGAATTCGATTTCGCCGGCCATAGCCGGGCCGATCGCCAACGCAGCCGGCTGGCCGCCGATTTCGTCGAGTGCGTCCAGGTTATCGAGCGGGGCAGCTTTTGGTCGCCCGCCGGCCTGCTTGACCGCCTGCGGCAGCGCGGCCACGAGTTGTTGTGGCGACAGATCGATGCCCGCCGGGCCGCGCTGGCGTCTGCCCTGCTGCTCGGCGTGCGCGACGAACTCGACGAACAGACGAACGTGGCTTTTGCCAAGACCGGCACGATCCATCTGTTGTCGATCTCCGGGCTGCACGTCGGCATCTTGTCGATGTTCTTGTTCGGCATCTTGCGGCTGGGATTGATCGGACGTCGCTTGGCGCTGGCGTGCGTCGCCATCACGACGATTGTCTACGCATTGGTGATTTCGGCGGAGCCGCCGGCAGTCCGAGCGACCATCGTGGTGCTGCTGGTCTGCCTGGCGACGTTGCTCCGTCAACGACCGCTCTCCTTTAATCTGCTGGCAGCAGGGGCGTTGGTCGTGTTGGTGATGAACCCCTGCGATCTGTTCCGCATCGGTCCGCAACTCTCGTTTTTGGCGGTGGCGGCGCTGATCGGGGCGGGCGGCCGCTTTGCACCGCGACCGATCGCCGATCCGCTCGATCGCCTGATCGCACAAACGCGGCCGTGGCACGTCAAGCGGGCGCGCCGTTGGGCCAGCCGCCTGCTGCAAGGCTTCGCGATCAGCTTTTGCGTGTGGGCCACGGGCGTGCCCTTGGTGCTGTCGCAGTTTCACTTGATTTCGCCAGCCACGTTGGCGCTGACGCCGCTGTTGGCCGTGCCCGTCGCCACGGCCCTGATCTCGGGCTTTTTGTTGTTGACCGTAGGGTGGCTCGTTTGGCCGTTGGCGGCGATGTGCGGGGCGGTCTGCGATTGGTCTCTGTGGGCCATCGACGCGTGCATCGACTACGCAGCCTCGCTTCCCTGGAGCCACGCCTGGGCGCCGGGGCCGGCATTCTGGTGGCTGGCCGGCTTCTACGCGGCGCTGGCGGCGTGCGTGGTTGCGCCACGTTGGTGTCCGCCGCCGCGTTGGTGCCTGGCGGGCTTCGCCGGTTGGACCGCTCTGGGCTTCGGCTTGCCCCTGGCAGCCGGTCGTGCCTCGCCGCGGCTGGAATGCACGTTCTTGTCGGTGGGCCACGGGTGCGCGGTGCTGTTGGAGTTGCCCGGCGGCGAGAATGTGCTCTACGACGCCGGCCGGCTCGGCTCGCCGGAAGCCGGGGCGCGGTCCATCGCGGGCTATCTCTGGCACCGCGGCATTACGCGTCTCGACGCGATCGTGCTCTCGCATGCCGACGTCGATCACTACAACGCGGTGCCCGAGTTGCTGACGAAGTTCCGCGTGGGAGTGATCTATGTGACTCCGGCGATGTTGCGCGACGAAAGCCCCGCGATCGAGACCTTGCTGGCGGCGGTGCGGCAGTCCGGCGTGCCGCTGCGCGAAACGTGGTCGGGCGACCGGCTGCGCGTCGCCAGCGATTGCTTGCTCGAAGTCTGGCATCCGACGCGCCGCGGCGTGTTGGGCAGCGACAACGCCAACAGCCTGGTGCTCGATGTCGAATATCAGGACCGGCGGATTCTGCTGACCGGTGACTTGGAATCGCCGGGCATCGACGACCTCTTGGCCGAATCGCCCTGCCACTGCGACGTGGTTCTCACGCCGCACCACGGCAGTGCCCGCAGCAATCCGCCCGGCTTTGCCGCCTGGAGCACGCCCGAAGTGGCCGTCGTCAGCGGCAGTGCCAACGACCGCCGGCCCGAGGTCGACCGGGCCTATCGCCAGCGCGGCGCGTGCGTTTTGAACACGGCCGATTGCGGGGCGATTCATCTGGCCGTGACGCGCGAGCGGATCGAGGCATCGACCTGGAAACCGGTGGTGTATGGCCCGACGTCTGAAAGTGCGGAGCGACCGGCAGAAGCAATCGCACTGTACCGGCCATGAGCTGTGCAGCAATGCGGAAAATGATTACGGGTGACTACGGGATCGTCTGATCCTCGTCGCAGAGCTTCAAAATAGTGTTCAGAAAGGCTTTCAACTCACGGCAAGCGTTCGCGGATACAAGGAGATTTTCCCCGGCGAGAATACGACCAGCATCGCGCGCCTTGACGTAGCTCTTGCCCTTCTGACCTGTTCGATAGACCTCGGCCAAGATATGGGCCGGAGGTTTAATGTGGTTGACCTTTTCCGGATCCGGCCCTGGTGCGGCTTTATTGCTGCCGGCTAGCTTCTGGATCTTTGCCCAGAACGGGAGCAACCATGCCTCGAAATCGTGTAGGGCCACGTGGGGATGGAACCGGTCCTCGTTGCCCACCCAGGCACGCATCTTAGCCTTGGCGTCATCGGCCGCTTCGAAATCGGGTGGACGGGACCCCGTGTAAACGTCGGACAGTGCAATCACGGCATCCGCTGCGCGTCGCTTGTCGCGCAACAACCGCTCGACGTCGCGTTTTAGCCTCTCTCCGGTTGGAATGCGGCCGTCGTAAGGCACCATGTCGAGCTTGGGCATCTTGCCCGATAATCGTCCGTGTAGAAATCGTAGCAGGTGCGGTTTGAACGCTGTCTCCGTTTTTCCTTCGACGAGAATGGCGATCCTCACGACCGGCCCCCCATGCGCCCCAACCGCCAGACCTCATCTAAGGTGTAATCATCGAGCCATTGATCGAGGTCGAGCTCGTCGGCCCACGTCATCTCGGCCGCTCCCGAGTCGTTCACGTCAATCGTTGCAACTTCGGATGGTTGCAGGCTGCGCACCAGCCTGTCGGCATGCGTGGCGACAATGAGTTGAGTCCGTTGCGACGACTCTCGAAACAGGTCCGCGAGCAGTGACAGGAGTTCCGGGTGGAGACTCACCTCCGGTTCATCGATGAGCGTGACTGCGCTCAATCCCGGACTCTGCAGAAGCGACACCAGCCACAGAAAACGGAGCGTCCCTTCCGAAAGCTGGTGCATATAGAAAGGCTGCTTGCTCGTTGCGTCTTTCCACGTCATGGCCACGGTACCGGCGGCGACCAGCGGAAAATTCAGGCGCTCGAAGCCGGGAAACCCCGCTCGCAATGTATCCTCAACTGTGTCGTAGCGGTCGGGATCGGTTTCCCTGAGCGTGTAGAGGCAGGAGACCAGGTCCGCGCCGTCATGGCCTGGCAATCTGGCGTCGCGCATCTGCTGTGGCAGACGGATTGGCGCACGCCGGCTCACATCGAGCACGTGGTAGTGGGTGGACGACGCCAAACGCTTGCGAAAATCCTCCGGTTGTTTATACACCTTCGGGACCTGCGACAACGCCGTTTCCGCGGCGTCATAGTCCCAGTTCGGTGCAATGCGGCTGCCGTCCGGCGAGCAGTAATGTACGTCTCCATGATGTGCGTCGATTCGTTTGATCTCGCGGGCCTCCTGCATCTGCGGCTGCGTCAGCGTTTCATCGGCGATCTCATAGCCGACTCCGCGGGCGGCCAGCGCGACGCGATATCGAATCGGTTCGGGATGCTTATTTCCCATTGCGAGATCGAACGCCATGGATCGCGATTTTCCGCCGTTGGCCGACGCCAAGTTGCTCAAATTGCTCTCGATTCCGCCCAAGTCACTCATCGTTTGATTCAAGTCTCCAGACGCCGATGCCGCCAGCAGCGAGAAGACATCGAGCAGCGACGTCTTCCCGCATCCATTGGCCCCAATCAGCACCATCAGCGGCCTTAGCTTGAGATCGACGTCGTGCAGACGTCGGAACCCTTGGATGTGGATCTTGTCAAAGGTCGTCATGTTGTTCGCGGCGTGAACTTGTCTAGGGCACCCAATCCGACACCGAAAGATTCTCTTTTATGCGAGTTTACCGCCCCAAGGCGGTGTTGGAAACGTGAGACCGCGGAAAGAGGCGTCTCGACCAGCGGATCCGTCCGTGTTCGACCGGCTCGCGGGAGATTAGTAGCCCCGCCCCGCTTTCAGACGGCGACTCCCTGGTGTTAAACTGAACTTCGGGCGAACGGGCGGTTGAGGCAAGCGATTTCGATGCGAAAAGTCAAAACGGGCGGAGGTTGGCCGGCGGTCTGGTACACGCTCCGCAAAGGCCGCGAGGTGGGCGGCCTGTGGAAGCTGTGGAAGGCCATGCGCAGCAAAAATGCCTGCAAGACCTGCGCGGTCGGCATGGGCGGGCAGGCGGGTGGCATGGTCAACGAGCAAGGCCACTTCCCCGAGGTCTGCAAGAAGTCGCTGCAGGCCATGGCCGCCGATATGCAGGGCGCCATCCGCCGCGATTTTTGGAGCACCTACTCGGTGGCCCAACTGCAGGCCTTCACGCCGCGCGAGCTGGAGTCGTGCGGACGCATCACCACGCCCGTCGTGCTCCGCCGCGGCGACGATTATTACCGGCCGATCGGCTGGCACGAGGCGCTGGCCAAAATCGCCGACAAGCTGCGGGCAACCGTGCCCGACGAGACCTTCTGGTATTTCAGCGGCCGCGGCTCCAATGAAGCGGCCTTTCTGCTGCAACTTTTTGCCCGACTGTATGGCACGAACAACGTCAACAACTGCAGCTATTACTGCCACCAGGCCAGCGGAGTCGGTCTGGCCAGTTCCGTCGGCACCGGCACGGCCACGGTCGGACTGGCCGATCTCGACGGCGCCGATCTGGTGTTCGTGATCGGCGGCAATCCGGCCAGCAACCATCCGCGGCTGATGCGCACGTTGATGCAGGTCCGCCGACGCGGCGGCGAGGTGATCGTGATCAATCCGGTCATCGAGACCGGGATGGTCAACTTCAGCGTGCCCAGCGACGTCCGCAGCCTGCTCTTCGGCACGAAGATCGCCAGCCTCTACGTGCAACCGCACATCGGCGGCGACCTGGCGCTGCTGGCGGGCATCGCCAAGCGCATCGACGAGATGCAGGCCATCGACGCGGAGTATCTCAACCATTGCTGCGACGGATGGAACGAATTCTCGCTGTGGCTGCGCACGCTCGACTGGGCTGAAATCTGCCGCAAGTCGGGCGTCGAGCGTAAAGAAATCGACGCGATCGCCGACCGGTATGCCAGGGCCAACCACGTGGTCTTCAGTTGGACGATGGGCATCACGCACCACGTGCATGGCGTCGAGAACGTGCAGGCCATCGCCAACCTGGCGCTGCTGCGCGGCATGGTGGGGCGGCCCAACAGCGGCCTGCTGCCGATTCGCGGCCACTCGAACGTGCAAGGCATCGGCTCGGTCGGCGTGATGCCGAAACTCAAGCAGGCGCTGTTTGAGCGGATGGAAGCGCACTTCGGCGTCAAGCTGCCAAGCGGGCCGGGCCTCGACACGCTGGAATGCCTGGAGCGGGCAGACGGCGGCGGCTTGAAGGTCGGCGTCTGTCTGGGAGGCAACTTGTACGGCGCGTCGCCCGAAGCCCGGTTCGCGGCCCGCGCCCTCGGCAAGCTCGACCTGCTGGTCTATCTCAACACAACACTCAACACCGGCCATGCTCACGGTCTGGCCGAAGAAACGCTGATCCTACCGGTGTTGGCACGCGACGAAGAGCCCCAGCCGACGACGCAAGAATCGATGTTCAACTTCATCCGTCTCAGCGACGGTGGCCCGGCGCGCCATGAGGGCCCGCGGGGTGAAGTCGACATTCTGGCCGATCTCGCCCAGCGCGTGCTCGACGGCAGTACGCCGATCGACTGGTCGGCGATGCGCGACACCTCGCGCATCCGCGAAGCGATCGCGGTCGTCGTGCCGGGCTTCGAAAAGATCGCCCGCATCGACCGCACCAAAGAAGAGTTCGCCATCAGCGGCCGCGTGCTGCACGAGCCGCGTTTTCCCACGGCGAGTGGCCGGGCAAAGTTGCACACGCACACGTTGCCCGATCTGCCGGGCGGCGACGGCAGCCTGCGATTGATGACCGTCCGCAGCGAGGGCCAGTTCAATACGGTCGTCTACGAAGATTACGACCTGTATCGCGGCCAGGACCGCCGCGACGTCATTCTGCTGCACCCCACGGACGTCGAGCGACTGGGATTGGCAGAGAACCAGCGTGTGACCGTTCACAGCGAAGCCGGCTCGCTGCCGGGCATCCTGGTGCGGCCGTTCGCCGAAATCAAGGTCGGCAACGCCCTGATGTATTACCCCGAGGCCAACGTGCTGGTGCCCCGTCACGCCGATCCGCTCTCGAAGACTCCGGCGTTCAAGAGCATCGTCGTCACGTTGGAAGCGTCGCCGGCCGCCGAATTGCCGCGGGCGAAATCAAATGGCGCACCGGCAACGTTAAGAGTCGAGCGGAAGCCATTGCCGAGCTGTTAGGGCGGCGGCGGTGGTTCTGCTACGGGCCGATCGAGTTGAAGAATTCCTGCGACGAGACCATCTGCGAGACGATGCCTTCCTCAGTTCCGCCCGCGTTCAACTGGCTGATGAAATAGTTCGCGCCGTTGGCGTCGGCGTTGCGGCCGAGGTACGTCTGATATAACGATTGCACCAGGACTTGCTGATACTCGAGCTTCGACATCACCTGCGTGGCCACGGTGGCCCGCGTGACGGGCGTGCCGCCGCCGGGAAGCTCCGCCCCGATGGCCGCCAGCGCGCCCGGATCGACGTGGCGGCCCAGCAAGTCGGTGTACAGCCCGTCGGCAAAACCATTGACCGTGCCGCCGTGCAAATTGAAATACTCGTCCGAGCCGAGCACGATCGCCTTGACGGCCGCAATCGAGTAGCCTTCGGTCAACAACTGGTTGAAGCTGTTCAGCGCGGCGGAATCCGCCAGCCGGCCCAGATAGGCTTCGAAGACCGAGTCGATTTCGCGGATGTGGTACTCTTGGCTCCCTTCGATGCGCTGGGTCATCACGATCGGCGCAAGCCCCGCGTTCAAGGCGGCGGACCAGTACGTCAAGGCCGAAGTCTCCGCGTCGCGCCCTAACAGCTCGATATAGACCTGGTTCACATAGCGCTCGACCGTGTTGCCCACCAACTCCACCAGAGTGGACGAAGTGCTGCTGCCGAAGGTCGAATTGCCCGTGTATTGGGCCGAGAGCTGGCGGTTGCCGATCGGCAGCGACGAGGTAGTGAAGGTGGCCTGCTGTTGGCCGTTGACCGTGGTCAGCGAGGCGCTGCCGATTTGCGTCGAGCCGTCGAAGAAGTTTACGGAACCGGTGGGCACGCCTACGCCGCTCGACTTGACGACGGCGGTCAGCGTGATCGACTGGCCGGGCGAAATGGCGTTCTGGGGCGTCGAAAGCGTCGTAGTGGTGACGATGGCCGTGACTTTTTGCGAAAGCGTCGACGACGTCGATGCGTTGAAACTGCTGTCGCCGGAATAGAACGCGGTGATCGAGTGCGTGCCGGCCGTCAGCGCCGACGTGGTGAACGTCGCTTCCTGCTGACCGTTGACGGTCGACAGCG
Source organism: Pirellulales bacterium (assembly GCA_035533075.1). Lineage (NCBI taxonomy): Bacteria > Pseudomonadati > Planctomycetota > Planctomycetia > Pirellulales > Pirellulales bacterium. The sequence continues at coordinate 37,077 of DATLUO010000031.1, forward strand.
TGCCTGAACCGAGCAGCGTCGTGCCATTATTGTCGAAAAAGCTTACCGTGCCGGTAGGCGTGCCGCTCAGTCCGCTGGCCGGAGAGACGGTCGCGGTGAAGGTCACCGATTGATTGAGCTGGGAGGGATTGGCCGACGAGACCAGCGTGTCGGTGGTGTTCGCGGGCGTGAGCACCACGCTGCTGGCATTGTAGGTGATCTGAAACCGCTGCCCGTTGATGATCAGGCTGCTTCCCTGGGCGAAGGTGCCGGTGATCGTGCCGGTCGATTGAATCAGCGTAAACGGGGTCGTCGTGGTGAGCGGAATGTTGAGCGACGCGGTAAGGTTCGCACCGCCCAGATTCACCGCGCCTTTGGCGGCGAGTTGGCTGTAGTTGCCGGGTCCGTTGCCGGCGACCGTGCCGTCCAGAAGCACGTTGAAAGTGGTCGACGCATCGAGGGTCACGGCGCCGGTGGTAAGCACGCCTGGCGAGCTGACGCTGCCGGGCGAAATGGTGCCGCCACCCGCCGTGGCCGTGATCGTGCCCGTCGTTCCAAAGCCTCCCAGCGTGCCGCCGTTCAGGCTTACGTCGCCGATGGTGCCGTCGGCCAGCAGCGTGCCGGCGCTGGCGGTGGTGCCGCCGCTGTAGCTGTCGACGGCAAGCAAATCCAGGGTGCCGGCGCCGGCTTTGGTCAGCCCGCCCGAGCCGCTCACGACGCCGCCCACATTGAGCTGAGCGCCGCTGCCGACGGTAAACGTTTGGCCGGCGCCCAGCACGAGGGGCAGGTTCATCGTGTCGGTGCCGCTGGTGTCGCTGTCGGTGACGCCCGCCGTGATGGTCAGCGGAGTGCTGCCGCCGAGGTTATAACCGCCCGACGCCCCATTGAACGTAACCGAATTGACGGAGAGGCCGGAGATATCGTCGGTGTTGGTCAGATTGGAAGCGCCGGCGGGGAAAACCAGCGAATCGCCGCTGACGGGCACGCTGCCGCTCCAGTTCGTCACGCCCGAGATGTTTGTGCTCCAATTTGCGCCCAGCACGCCGGTCCACGTGTCAGTCGACAAAGCCAGGCGAACTTCGAGCGATTCGAATTGCCGGCTGGACCGGGTGAAGCGGCTATGTCGCCCGCTCACTCGGTGAGCGGATCTGGAAAGACCGGAACGAGGCGCGCTGCTGCGCGACTTTTTCTTGCTTGTGCGTCGAGGGAACCAGAGCATCGTAAATCTCACGTTGCGGGCTTGCGTGCGGGGACATTCATCGCCGTCATCTTCATCGGCAGGCGGGCGAAGCTGGGAGCCGTCGGCGTGCAAAAGTCGGGTCGTGCCGTCCGTGCGGGTCCGTCTTTGATAATCGTGCCGTCTTTTACAATCTAACGCCGAAGCTGCACGCAGGAGAAGGGCCGTTTATCTTTTTTGGCGTTCGGCGGCGAACAGCTCCTCGATCATGTCCTGTACGCGGTCGGCCGTGTGCAGCAGCCGGATGTGCCACAGCGATCTGGGCAGCCCAACCGGGTCGAACAGGTCGGGTCCCAGACAACCGAGAATCGCGGCGGCAAGCTGGTCGTTGCCGTCGCTGTGGCCATCGCGACCCACCGAGGCCTGAAAGCCCGCCCTGAGCGAATGCGCCACCATCGACCAGGCGGTGCCGCCCTGTTGCCAAGACGGGCGATCGCGAGTATCGTCGGCGAATTCGTGTGCCAGCGCGGCATCGAAGGCGAATTCAGCCACGTCGTCATGTATCAGCAAGCTGCCGATGAGCATGTCGTTCCAGCGCTCCACTTGCCGCCGCAGCCGGTTCAAATCGCCGGCGTCTTGGGCACCGACGCCCGGCCCGCAGAGAAGGAGAGTCAAGGCGCGGTGGCGGGCTTCGAGATGGCCGGTCAACACGCTCCGGGCAATCGGTTCGGCATCGGCCGTTTCTCGCCGGCGATCGTGGGCCGTCAGCACCGCCGCGCAGACGCGCGTCAGAACTTCGGTGGCCAGAATCTCTTCCAGCACAGGCCGAAGGCGAAGCTGTTTCAGCGATCGCGACCATCGCTGCTGGCGGCATTTGCAGACCGACCAGTATTGCCGCAGCGCCTCTGGCGAGATTTGCCGGTCAGAGCGGAGCACGAGCGGTGCGTGCGCCGTGACCACCGCGGCCAACTCAAGCAAATCGACGAGGGTCATGAGGAAGGGTTCAGGGTTCAGGGCCGGTGGCTGGGGCAGAGCCGCGGTGCCAGCGTGGTTCTTACCCCAAGGCGTCGTCGCGGCGATGCCCCGGTGCGTGCGAGCCGGGGCATCGGTTGGCCGCCCAGTCGTCGACTACGCTCGACCTCGACTTGGCCAACCTCTGCCCCAGCCACCGCGACCCAACCGGGCAAGAGAGCCTGAGGGGACAAAGGCTCGCTCGCCACAGTGGGTTGCTGTAGAGGGAAAGCAAACCGGGTGCCGTCCCTGAGCAGGGATTGCCGCAGCACACCTAACTGCTTAGGGCCATGGGCATTTGTGGTTGAGGCGCTGGAGATCGGCCCTTCCGAAAGGGGGGGGCTGGTTGCCTTTTTTCAACGCTTCGCGTAAAAGAAATGCCACAATCTCACGTGATCGGGTCGTCCAAGTCGACGACCGCGCCGCCTCAGACGACCACAAACGCCAGAGTAGCAGGGAGAGTTATGTGACATTGCCGGCCTTTAACGAGGAAGGCGATCTTCTCCGGCGGTTGGCCTGTTTCGACGGCGAGCAAGCGGCAGTAGAATACTGGCAGGTAAAACGCGGTGGTCGCGCACGCGGCATCGTTGAAATTATCGAGGAGCAATCATGATTCGTAACGATCAAGAGCTCGAAGCGACGCAGGAGCGGATCCGGCATTTCCAAGAGCAGATCGCCCATTTGCGTAAGGTCGAGACAAACCCGATGAGCTACCGCCTGTCTGCCTCAGGTTTCCTGGCGGAAACAGATCGCATGCAACTCGAAGTGCGCGACTATCTCGCATTGCACCCGAGTGAGGTTGCCACGACCACCTGACTGCTAAAACCACCGTGCCTTGTCCACCACGTTGATCAGCGGCTCATCGCGACGAAAACGGTGGATGTTCTCCAACAGCACGCCCAGGTGGCGTTCGGCAATACGCGGCGACGTGCCCGCCACGTGCGGCGTGATGATGACGTTCGACATCCGCCAGAGCGGATGATCGGCCGGCAAAGGCTCGGTCTCGAACACGTCGAGACCCGCTCCGGCGATCTCTTCCTCCGTCAAGGCCGCGGTCAGGTCGGCCAGATCGACAATCGCCCCACGGCCGATGTTGATCAGGTAGGCACTCGGCCGCATCTGCCGGAATTGCTCGCGGCGGAACATCTTCTCCGTGTCGGGCGTGTGCGGCGCGGCAATCACCACGAAGTCGCTCTCCGCCAACAACTCCGGCAAGCGCGGCACCGGCCACAGGGCCGCCACGCCCAGCGGCGGCTCCGTGCGGAGCGGATCGACCGCGATCACCCGCAGGCCAAAGGCCAACGCCCGCCGGGCGATCTCGGCTCCGATGTGTCCCAGCCCCACCATGCCCATCGTGGCGTCGGCAAGGTGCCGGTGAGCGCGGTCGATCGCACTGGCCACGCCCGGCCCGTAGAGGAAATCCGACCGCGCCTGCTCGCCGCCCACCGGCGCCCAACACCCCTCGGCCTGTTGCCGGATATAATAGTGGAAGTTTCGAGCGAAGCAGATCACATAGCCCAGCACGTGATCGGCGATGACGTCGGAGAAAAGGCCCCGCATGTTCGTCAGCGTCAGCGGATGCGCGATCAATTCGGGGAACAGGTAGTGTTCTAAGCTGGCGGTGGGTGATTGCGCCCAGCGCAGGCGGCGGGCGGCGGCCAGCAGTTCCGGCGTCAGCTTGCCAAAAAAGGCGTCGGCCTCGGCGATCGCCGCCAGGGCTGCCGGGGCGTCGGGGGCGTTGACCACCTCCATCGGCTTCGCGGCGGCGGCGACTTTCTCCAGACGGTCGTTTTCGATCGGCGGGTGGATGACGAGTTTCATGTCAGGGGCTGGGGATTGGGGGTTGGGGATTGGGAAGTATTTCGGGGAATCCGCGAGCGGCCTATATACATGTGCCATTCTGCGCGCACCGTTGCGGATATTGCAATTTTACGCTGATCGCCCACCGGCCCGACTTGGTCGACCGCTATCTGCTGGCGCTGGAGCGTGAGCTGTCGTGGCTCGGTTCGCCGCGGCCCGTGGATACGATTTTCATCGGCGGCGGCACGCCCACCTATTTGCCGCCCGCGGCGCTCCAGCGGCTGTTGCAAATCGTGCTGACCTGGTTCCGGCCTGAGGTCGGACACGAGTTTACCATCGAGGCAAATCCTGGCGGACTCGACGGGCCGCGGGTGGCCGTGCTGGCGGCGCACGGCGTGACCAGGTTGAGCCTGGGAGCCCAGTCGTTCCACCAGGCCAAGCTCCGCGGCCTGGAACGCGATCATTGCGCGACCGACATCGAAACCGCCGTCGCGCTGGCCCGCTCGCGGCTCAAGTCGATCTCGCTCGACCTGATCTTCGGCGCACCGGGTGAGTCGCTGGAGGTCTGGCGGAACGATCTGGCCGCGGCGTTGCGGCTGTGGCCCGCTCACATTTCGACCTACGGGCTGACCTTCGAGCGTGGCACCACGTTCTGGGGCCGGCGACTGCGCGGCGAACTGGCGCCGGTGGGCGAAGAGCGGGAGCGGGCGATGTATGCTGAAGCGATCGAAACGTTGGTCGCTCGCGGCTTCGAGCATTACGAGGTGTCGAATTTCGCCCGGCCCGGCCATCGTTGCCGGCACAACGAGGTGTATTGGGCGGCGCGGCCGTATTTCGCCGCCGGTCCCGGCGCCGCCCGCTATCTCGGCGGGCGACGCGAGGTGAATCATCGCAGCACGACCACCTGGATGGCCCGCGTGTTGGCCGGCTGGTCGCCGGTGGCGGAGGCCGAGGAGTTGTGTGCCGAAGACCGTGCCCGCGAGGCGCTGGTGCTGGGGCTGCGGCGATTGGAAGGGGTTTCGCGCCACGAATTCGCCGCCCGGACCGGCTTTGACCTCGATCGGCTTGTCGGACGGCCGTTGGCGAAGCATATCGAATTGGGCCTTTTGGTCGACGAGGGCGGCCGGGTACGTTTGACGCGCGAGGGGCTGTTCGTCAGCGACGCCATCTGGCCCGACTTCTTGCGCTGTTAGCAGGGTGATGAATCCGAGTGGCCCTAACGCTTTTTGGCTTCACTCTGCTTTTTGGCCCGCCCCGCGCCACGTTTCTCCAGCCGCGCCTCGACTTCCTCCAGGGGAACCGATCTGCCGCTCGTACGTCGCTGGCGAACCATGCTCCAAAACTCGTTCGAGCTGGCCAACCTCAGGTCTTCGGCATCGTAGTCTTCGATACCTACCAGCACCGCGCACGGTTTTCCGCGCCGAGAGATCACGACGCGGTCAGACTGCGCCGAATCGAGGACGGCGTCGACGTTCGTTTGCAAGTCTTTGGCCGGGATTCGTTTCATAGGATGTCCTCCGTTTTCTGCGGCGGCTGTTTGCGCCGTATCGCTCGCACATGCACTCGTCGGTCCTCATCCGCGACGTCGTAAAAGACGCGAAAAGGACCGACCCGAAGTTCCCACACCGGCAGATCATGTTCAAACGAAGGCGTCAGGTCGATCAGACATTTGCGTCGACGCGTGGCCGTGGTCGGCTGATCGGAGAGCTGCCCGCGGATCTCCGCGACGAGTCGTCGCTGGTCGAACGCGCGTAGATCCTCCAGTTCTCGAACGGCCAGTTCGTGCATCACGATATCATACGGCATCGGCGCAGGTACGTTAATATGCTCCCAAGCAGTGATTTTAACTTTGGCCGATGTAAAAGACCATTCATGCCGCTGCCGCGATGAATCCGATTGGGGCTGCCGATGTTCCAGGGTGGGACCAGCTCCGGCGCGCCGGGATTGCCCCACCCTACAATCGCCGGTCAAGCTCTTCCAAGACTTCTTCCCAATCATCGGCCGGGCTGTTCAACAGTTGCTGACACAGCGTGCGCACGACATCGCGGCGGGCCGCGTCGGTGAGATAGTCGACCTGGCTTTTACCGTCGAGCCGCGCCCAGGCACAACCGGCAAAGTTGTCGATGGCGCGACGTTCGAGTTGCCGCCGCTCGTCGCCGGAAATTGCGCCTTCCATCTCGGCCAAATAGCTTTTCCAGAACAAACGCGACAGGTCCAAATAGGCCGCGTGCGCGGGGGCGTGGTAGGCGGCTTTCAGCATCAGGTGGCTGAGAAAAAAGCCCAGGTCGAAGGCCGGATCGCCGTAATGGCCTGTCTCGAAGTCGACCAGCAGCAGGCCGCCTTCGTAGACCAGCAGGTTCTTGGGACTGAAATCGGCGTGTACCAGCGAGTGCCGCTCGTGCCACGTCTGGTCGATCAACCGCTCCAAGGCCGCGGCGTGGCCCGGATGCGTTCGGACCACGGAGCGATAGTATGGGTCGAGCCGCAGCTCGTCGTAGAGTCGCCGGTCGTCGAGTTGGGCCGCCACGTCGGCGTCGTGCCAGGTGCCCGCGTGCAGCCGGCCCAGCAGGCGGCCGCAGGCTTCGGCGATGACCGGCTCCACGCGGCCGCCCAACAGGTCGGCCTTCCAGACGCGGTGATCGGCCGGCGCGGCGCTCATGGCGAAGGCGTAGTTGTCGCGGTCTTCGTGCAGCACGCGCGGCGTGGCCGCGATGAGCTGATGCGCCACGGTCGCCTCCGGCTGCGTTTCAGCCAATAGCAGCCGCTGGCAGATTCGCAACACCTCGACCTCGCGCCAGATACGCTCGACGCTGGAGAACCACGGCTGCGGCGTGCGCAACTGCGGCCGGGCCTGTTTGACGACGAAATCGCGATCTTTGCGGTCGGGCCGGGAAACATAGAGCACTTCGTTCGACACTCCGCCCGTCAACCGCCACACGACCACGCGCTCGTCGGCCGTGACCCAGCCCTGTTGGCGCAGATAGGCTTCGGCAGTAGTTTCATCGAGAAGGTGCATAGGAGGGTTCAGGGTTCAGGGTTCAGGGTTCAGGGTTCAGGGTTCAGGGTTCAGGGTTCAGGGTTTCCCGGCGCGCCGGGATTCAAGTTATGGCGGAGACGATTTCGTCACGGACGCCGGAAGGCGAACCGAATGTTTGCCCGGTCTGCGAGGCCGTGATCGCCATCGAGCCTTCGTCGCCCTTCGGCGATGCGCCGTGTCCAAGGTGCGGCACGCTGCTGTGGTTTGTCAACACCGAACACGGTCTGCGGCTGTTGGACGCCGAACTGGTTGAGCAAGTGCGGCAGCGGCTGACCGAAAGGTTCGGTGAAAGCGTATTCGAGATCGGATTGACCGATTCGCTCGATATCGTCGAGCTGGTAATGGAGCTGGAAGAAGAAATCGACCACGAAGTCCTGCGACGCGATCCAGACATGCTTGGCGAGATCATCGAATGGCTGCTGCGGCAAAGCCGGGAAAAAGATGACTAACGGATGCGAAGGGGTGTAGGGTGGGACCAGCGAGCTTGCGAGCGCCGGCCCACCCTACTTGACGCGCAGACGCGGCGTTTCAGAGATGTGTTCAACGACTTGGCCGATCACGGCGGCGGGCTGCGATGAGCACTCATTCAACCGCGACAAATAGCCTTCGACCGCCGCGGGACGAAAGCTGAGCAACAATCCGCCCGATGTTTGAGGATCGAACAAAGCGGCATACGCAGCCAAGTGTGCGCAGCTTGCGTTCCGCTCGATCTCGGCCTCGGCGGCGCGATTGGCCGGCGCCAGCGTGCTCTCGATGCCCTGCGCCAGTAGCTCCGCCGTGCCCGGAAGCAACGCCACGGCCGACAGGTCGATCTCGGCCGCCACGCCGCTGGCCCGCAACATTTCGAGCAGATGGCCGGCCAGCCCAAAACCGGTGATGTCCGTCATGCCTCCCGGATCGAACTCTTCCGCGATTCGGGCGGCAACCTGGTTGCTGGTGAGCAGGGCCGCCAGGAGCGGTTCCAGCCAGGTGGCCCGACACAGAGCGCGCATGTGCGCGGCCAACAACACGCCGCTGCCGAGGGGCTTGGTGAGCACAAGCCGATCGCCGGGCCGAAGACCACTTTTCAGACGCGGGGCGGCGCTTGTCTCGGCGAGCATCGTGAAGCCGACCGTAAGCTGATCGCCTTCGGTCGTGTGACCGCCCGCCAGCGTCGCTCCCGCCGCACACAGTTCGCGCAGTCCGCCCGAAAGCAGCTCGTAGAGCAACTGCTCCTGTTGCCGCGTCGGACCCTGCGGGACGGTGATCATCGCCAGTGCGGCCAGCGGCCGGCCGCCCAGTGCGAACACGTCCGACATGGCGTTGAGCGCCGCGACACGGCCCACCAGATACGGGTCGTCCATGAACGCCGGAAAGAAATCGACCGTCGCCACAACCGGCCTGCCCTCGGTCGGGCGAATGATCGCCGCGTCGTCGGGCGCGTCCAAGCCCAGCAACACGTGCTCGCTGGCCGGCACGTCGAGCCGCGCCAAGACCCGCGAGAGCACCGACGCGCCCACTTTGCTGCCACAGCCGGCACACCGCGGGGCAAACGCGGCGGGCAGTGGGGCTGCCGCTTGCACCATGCGCGGCCGATAGTCCTGGTATTTGTCGACGAACCGGCTGTCAATGTAGTCCTTGACCTTCCAGCACCATCGACCGTGCGCCGCCAGTCCTTTGTAGCTCAGGATTGCCCGGCGGTCGCCGGTGGCGATCAGCGACAGAAAGCCCCGCTGCGCCTGATACTCGACCAATGGCTCGCGGCGGAGCATGCGGTGAATGTTCTGCCACAGGACCGGGCCTTGCCGCACTGCGAACACGCCCGCCTTGGGACGCGGTTGTTCCGGACACGTGCCGGAATCGCCCACGACGAATACCGGAGCATCAGCCGCGGTTTGCAAGGTCGGTCGCACGATCAAAAAACCTTGCTCGTCGCACGGAAGTCCGAGCCTGGCAAGCAGCGGCGGAGCCGCGGCACCGGTGGCCCAAATCGCTAGATCGACCGGCTGCGTCGCGCCGTCGGAAAAAACGAGCCGGCCTTGCGCAACCTGGTCGACGCCGCGTGACAGCAGCAACTCGACTCCGCGACGTTCAAGTTCCCGCCGAGCGAGGCGGATGGCGCCTGTCGTCGCGCCGGGCAAAATCTCATCGCTCCCGTCCACGATGCGCAGCTCAAATCGCAGATCGGGCCATTGACGCCGGATATGGCCCGGCAGGCAAAAGGCGATTTCGACTCCGCCCGCCCCGGCGCCCACCACCGCGATTTGCACGGCCCGATTACCGTCGCGCGATTTCGCCAGGACAGCGAGACGCTCATCGAGCCGTTCCAGAAAGGTCTGCATCGGCTTGATTGGCACGATCGCTTCACACATTGCGGCCGCGCCGGTCTGCTGGCCGATTCCCTTGGACACGGAACCGACGCCGATCGAGAGCACGTCAAAGGGGACCGCAGGCCGGTCTCGCAGCAAAACCAGTTTTGCCGTCACGTCGAGGCCGGTGACCTCGGCTTGCAGAAACCTGGCCCCCGTGGCCGCGCACAGCCGGACCAGGTCGATGGTCATGTGGTCGGGCGGGTAGAGGCCGGCCAGCGTACCGGGCAGCATGCCCGAATAGGTCGCCACCGGAAAGTCGGAGATGCACGTCAGCCGTGTGCCTGCGATCGGAGCCATGCGCCACATCCGCAGCACGTGGGCATTGGTGTGGCCGAGGCCGACGAGAACGACGTCGCGAGCGGGGAGAGACGATTGCATCGTCTCATGAAGTTAGACGGCAACCACCCGGCGTGTCTACAGACGCCCACCCTATTCCGGTCGCGGCTGCGAGAGGAACTCTTTGACGGTCGTCGGCTGTTTGGGCTGTTTGCCGGCGCAGCCGCACAGCGACAGCACGATCAGACCCGCAGTCAGCGCATAGCCCACGCTCTGCCTCAGCAAGGAGGGGCGGTTCGCCAACGGCTTCGCGAGAGGATTCATGGACGGCTGCTTTCGCGCAGGGCTGAAAAAAACGGAGTTCGTCGCGACTTTCGCAGAAAGGCGGACGGCTGTCCAGAGGTATTTTTTACGCCCCAAAACGCCCTAAGCTGTCTATAATTGGGAAGTTACGTCGCCGGCGACGGGGAGGAAGCCGCGGCGATACTCGGCGGGCCGGGTGGAGTATATTGTAGCGGATGTCCTTTTGCCCTAGCATGTTGCGGTTCCTTGTATCGACGGGCCCACGCCTGTTCTGTTGCGATGCCTGACAACCGTTTCGGATTTATCGGCGCTGGGCGGATGGCCACGGCGCTCGCCAAGGGCTTCGTGGAGCGCGGCCTGGCGACGGCCAGCCAGCTTGTCGCCAGCGATCCCTCGACGGCCGCCGGCGAGCAATTTGAGCGGGCCACCGGGGGCCGCGTCGTCGCCGACAATCTCCAGTTGGCCGCCCAGGCCGACTGTCTGTTTCTGGCCGTCAAGCCTCAGCAGATGACCGGCGTTTTGGGGCAGCTTGCCGGTCGACTCAACCAACAGCACCTGCTCGTTTCGGTGGCCGCGGGCGTGCCGTTGGCTACCATTTCGCGGGCGCTGGGCGATGGCCCGCGGCTGGTGCGGGTCATGCCGAACACGCCTTGCCTGATCGGTCAAGGAGCCAGCGCCTACTGCCTGGGGCCGGGCGCCCGCGCCGCCGACGGCCAGTTGGTCGGCCGGTTGCTGGAAGCGGTCGGCCTGGCCTTGGAAGTCGATGAAAAACTGCTCGATGCCGTCACCGGCCTGTCGGGATCGGGGCCGGCGTTTGTGTATTTGATGATCGAAGCTCTCAGCGACGGGGGCGTGCGAATGGGGCTGCCGCGAGACGTGGCCCTGGCCCTGGCGGCGCAAACGGTGCGCGGAGCGGCCGAGTTGGTGCTCTCGTCGGGGCAGCATCCGGCGGCGCTGAAAGACCAAGTGGCCAGTCCGGGCGGCACGACCATCGCCGGGCTGCAAGTGTTGGAAGCAGGGGCCGTGCGCGGGGCGTTGATGGCGGCCGTCGAAGCCGCCACGCGACGTTCCGCCGAACTGGGGAAATCTTCCTGACGGAAGTTGAGGTGCAAAAGCATGTCTGTGTTCTGTGTGATTGACGACAAGCACGTGCCGTTGTATCGCGTGGTGTGGGTCTCGGCGACGCCCCATTTTTGCGGCGCCGAAGCGTGCGAGCGCGAAGGCTATTACGAAGTCCGGCTCGAACAGGGCGAGGTCGTGTGGGCCAATCACAAAGAGCGCGACGCCCTGCTCGAAGCGCTCGAAGAGTGGGCCGGCGGCGTGGGGCCGGAGGACGAAGAAGACGAAAGCTGGCAATAAGGCACCCAACCCATGGAAATGGACGATCGCTTCGAGTGGCGCGAGACCTACTTCATTCTCTTTCCGTCCGCCCAGCGGCCGTCGCTGAAGCAGGTGGAGAAGGCGGTCCGCAAGCTCGGCTCGCACTTTGAGCTGAGCGGCGAAGAGGCCGACGAAAAGGGGCTGATCGAGTGCCTTCACATTCGTTCGCCCGAAGACCATTCGGCGCTGGAGATCGACTATCTCAGCGGCGACGAAGTGCTGGTGCAGATCGAAGAGCTGACTCGCGAGCTGCGCGGCGACAAGGCCGAGCGCGAGAAGCTGGGCAAGCTGAAGGGCTGCGACGCCCGCTTCGAGATCATGCACTTCGAAGAAATGGGCGACGCTTACGGCGAGGAGACCGACGAGGTGTTCGATCCCAGCGCCCTGCTGGTGGTGCTCGACGCCTTGGTCGAGTTGACCGGGGGCGTGGGCGTCGATCCGCAATCGGGAACGTTGCTGCAATAAATCACCGGGTTCCAACTAAAATCAGCACGTCAGCCGTTCGCGCCAATACTCCTGCACGCTGGCCAGGTTGACGCGGTTCAAAAAGTTCGAGTAGGCCATCCACAGCGCCAGGCCGTTCAGGTCGCGAAACTGCGGAGGCAAATAGCGGGGCGGTGTCACCACGCCCGTCTTCAAAAGCGGGGCCAATACCGGCACGTCGTCGAGCGTCAGTTTGCCCAGGAACAAGTTGGGGATCAGGTCGGGGCGGCCGAAGCGAATGGCGATCCGCAGGAAGTTGTAGACCATCACAAAGCCCTTGCAGTAGCTGATGTCTTTGGTGAACGGCGCCCCGCCGCGCACCACGCCGCCGCGAAAAACACGCTGCGCGTGCTGATAGCACTCCGGTTCGCTGTATCCTTCCGAGCGATAAAACTCGCAGACCTCGCGAAAATCGGCGCCGTCTTCCGCCAGGTCGCAGGCCAGAATGCGGTTGTTCAGCCGCCGGGCACGGTCGGGCGTGGCATTCAGCGTGACCACTTCCATAATCACCGCCAGCCCTTCCTGAATGGCCATCGTGCAAGGCGGCCCCTTGGCCAGCCAGGTGGCGAACGGCTGCCGCGCGCCGTTGAGGCTGGTGCCGACGTGGACCCAGCCCTCGTGAACTTCCAGCAAGTTGACGTCGCGTTCGGAAAACTTTCCGCCACGGCGGATTTTGACGTAGTCGGCGCCCGCCGCCGCGTCGGACAAAATGCCGTCGTCCAGCCGCGCATGCACCCTCTTGTCGCCGAAATAGCCGTCGAAACGCTGGTTGAGCTGCCGCACCACGTCGTCGCCCGTAAGCTCGCGGCGATAGCGCACGCCCAGGCCGTCTTCGGGGATGCCCGACAAGATGTCGTGCAGCAAGAGGCCCAGATCGCGGATGGTGACCGCGTCGCCGGTGAAGCGGTCTTTCGGGCTGCCGTAGAGGTCGCGAGAACGGCGATAGAATTCGGGCGTGCCGCGGGCCAGCAGCATTCGCACGACGTCTTGATATTCGCGACAATTGCGGGCCAGGATCTGCCCGAGCGCGTCGTTGCGGCCAAGCGCCTGCTCGACTTCCCGCTCCAGGGCCGCGAACTCGGCGATCTTGGCCCCTGCGTCGTAAGGCAGCGGACGCACGGCGGCGTAATACTCCGGCCCAACGTCGGGCAGTTCTTTCAGCCCCGACGCGAGCACTTTGGCCTCGACGCAATCGTCCCACTTGACGGCTTCACGGACGCGAATGGGCCGCTGGGCCTCGACGATGCGGTCCGACAGGAGGCGGACCTGCGCCACGTAGCCCGCGTCAGTCGGACCGAGGGCCAGGGCTGCCGGCGTCGGAGTGCTATTCAACAGGGTCGGATCCATTAACGCGATTTTCGATTTTGGATTTTCGATTTTGGATTCGCGCAATCCAAAATCGAAAATCCAAAATTCCTTAAACCGCTTCGGGGCCGCGGACGCGGTCGCTGATGCGAATCGACTGCTCGGCGGGCACGACGAAGATTTTCCCGTCGCCAATCGTCCCCTCCGGACCCGTGCGCGCGACGCTCATGATGCAATCCACCGTGCGATCGAGAAAGTCGTCGTTGACGAGAATCTCCAGCTCGATCTTCCGCAACAGGTTGGTCTTGTATTCGTGCCCGCGATACATCTCGGTGCGGCCGCGCTGCCGACCATAACCCTGTGCGTCGCAAACGGTCATCCGCGTGACGCCGATCTTGTCCAGCGCCTCACGGAGCGGTTCCAGCTTGGTCGGCTGGATGATGGCGACAATCATTTTCATCGAGTTGGCCTCCTTCTGCCTTCCGCCTTTCTCCTACGGCCTCTGCAGGTTCAACCGCGCATCAACCACTTTGCGAATCAGCCCAGCCGTCTCTTCCAGATGGGCGCGCGTGTAGGTGTCGAGCTTCAACTCGGCGTTGCCCAGCACTTGCTTGATTTTCTGTTCCAGTCCCGACAGCTCGAAGGCGGCCACGGTGCGACAGTCGTCGGGCGCGCCGCTGGTGCCCATGGCCACGCTCGACAGCCGCTTGAGGTAGCGCCGCTGCAAGTCGCGCCGCAAGGGGCTGATGGCCGGCTTGCGATTGCTGTACTCGCCCGGCTTGAGCTGCCCGGTCTCCGCGAACACCGCCGCCGTCAGCCGCGACAACAACTCGGCCGTGGTCAGCGCGTCCTGGTCCGTCGGCACCTTCAACTCCGAATCGTGAATCCGGTCCAGCGTCAACGACGACATAAGCTGCGACAGGATGCGGTCTTGCCACATGCCGATCACTTCATGCACCGCATAGTCGATGCGGTTGGGCATATCGCTGCCCCAGTGATACCAGCGCGTCGCCGCCAGCTTGTTGTAGAGCTCCGGCGGAAAGTTGAACGGTTTGTCCGAAAGCACGTTCTCTTCGACCAAGGCCAGCGCGTCTCGCTGCTTGGCTACCGGCACGATCACGAACGGCGGCCGGGCGTTCGGATCGCTCTTGTGGTCGCGGTTCACCAGAATGCCGCCCACCTGGCGCGAGGCAAAAAACATCGCCGTGCCGTAGTTGCCCAACAGCACGCCGAACGCCTGCCGGGCACGTTGATAGCCATCGCCCTCGGGCGTCACCCGCTCTACCACGGTCGGCCACAACTCGCCGATCAGCTTGGCGCGCAGCTTGGCATACTCGATGGTGTCGCTGCCCATGTCGAAGCGGTTGGCCAAAGGATCGGGGTCGATGCCGCGCGTATCTTCGTCGGTGGCGTAGGCAAGCTGCGGCTCGGCCGCACGCGCCGCGATCTTGCGCAGCTCGGCTGCCTCGCCCTCGGTCCCGCCGGGCAACGGCTTGTAGCCATACTCGATGGCCCACATGTCATACGGACCGATCGTCTGCGAATAGTAGTCGCCCTGCTTCATCTCCTTGGGAACGATGTTCACCGGAGCGTAATCCATCACCGAGCCCGTCAGACCGGTCTCTTTGGTCTTGTCGGTGTCGTTCAGGTCGGCCAGCGACAGCATCGAGCTCGATTTGAAGTTGTGGCGCAAGCCGAGCGTGTGACCGACCTCGTGCATCACTACCTCTTTCAGACCCTGCGAAATCATTTTTTCCTGCTGCTGCAACGTGCCGACCGCCGGGGCGTTGGCCAACAGCGAGATGGCGCCCAGCGCGAACTCGCGACTCATGCCGTGGTGCAGCTCGCAACGGCAGAGATAGCTGTGCCGATGGGCGAACGGCAGCCGCTGGACCTCCGCACGATAGCTTTCCAGATCGAGTGGGCCGCCGGTCAGGGCGGCAATGGTGGCGGGTGTGAACGTCTCGTATTCCCGCTTCCAGAACTGCACGAAGTCGGCGTCGAAAATAATGTCGGCGTCGAGAATTTGCCCGGTGATCGGGTTCACGCGGCTGGGACCCATCGCGAAGCCCGCGCTGGCCGTGATCCAGCGGAACGTGTTGTAGCGAATGTCTTCCGGGTCCCAATCGTCGCTGTCTTGCTGCTGGATCACCTGGATGGCGTTATAGAATCCGGCCTTTTCGAAGGCCTTGTTCCACTCCAAAATGCCGTCACTGATCGGCTTGCGATATTTGTAGGGGACCGTCTTTTCCATGTAGAACGTGATCGGCTTCTTGGGCGTCGAGACCTCGGCCGTGGGGTCGTCTTTCTGCAGGTCCCAGCGATTGACGTAGCGCACGAAACGGTCTTCGTCGCTCTTCTTGGAAAAGTCTTTGATGGCCGTCAGGAAGTAACCCACGCGGTCGTCGGCCAATCGCGGCTGATAGCCGGTCTGCGGCAGGGCGCTGATCGAATAATGGATGTTGATCGTGGCCCCGCGGCTGTCGGGCACGGTGTCGAACTCGAGGTTGCCGCTCGAGGCGTAGGTGGCCGCCACCTCCAACTCGACGTTCTGCGCAAAACCCTTCACCGACTCCCACGACGACTTGTTGCCGGCAAAGTAGAATCCGGGCAACATGCGAGAAATCTGTGGCAGGTCGCTCATGAAGATCGGGCCGAGATCGACCACCATGCCGCCCGACGGCCCCGTGGTGACAATCGGCAGACTGAACAGCACGCTGTCGGTGTAGGCCAGCCTGACGGCCTTCTCCTCCGGGCTGCCGTGTGCCGCGCGGAAACGGACGTTGCGGCGGACCACGTGAATGCTGTCGTCGACCTTGCGGAACTGCCACAGCCAATCGTCGCCAAAGCCCCAGGTCATGCCGCCCAGCAACATCCCTTCGCCGATGCCGCGCGAAATCGAAATCAGCACGATGAAGTCGCGGTTGAGCTGGCTGGGACTGATCTCGGCATAGAGTTGGTTCTCTTTGCGGTGCAACTTGATCAGGCCGTCGATCGCTTTGAAGTCGCGGAGCACATCGGAGTACGACGGGTGCTTGGAGCGGGGGCTGCTCGTCGCCGCACTGGCGCCACTCGCCGCCGCCTCGGAAGACGTGGTGCTGGGGCCATCTTTCTTCTCGCCGGCCTTGTCGGTGGCTTTATCCGCAGGCGGCTTATCGTCGGCCCGCACCGTGCCGGCGAGCGTTGGGGCGCCGACAAGCATCATCGACGAGAGCGACAAACAGACCTGGCGCCGCAAGCGGCTGAGCATGGCCAACATAGTTGATCTTCCGGATGGAGATTGGGAAAGGTTTCGTGCGTGCAACAATCCGCCTTGGGCTAACCGGCATAACCGTCGGCCAAGACACTGTGGTTAAATATACCCCAATCTACCGGCGTTGCGAGGGGCAGAACTGAGGCGGGGTGGTTTACTGCTGCATTGCCGAGTCGGCTGGAGGTGTGGCCCTTGCCACCGGCCCAGAGCAGCCAAATACATCCTAAGCAGGGGGGTTAAGTCGGTCGTGTGGGTTTTCCTACGGCTTGAGGCGCCGTCGCTTCGGGCGCTACGGCCGGCGGAGCGATTTGCCGACGAGCGTCTCCTTTTGCACGGGCGCCACGGCGGGATCGAATTTCAGCTCGTGCTCCGAGTCCAAGGGAGTGCCTGCACGGCCATACCCTTGCAGGTGAAACTTGTAAACGCCGGCCGGTAGCGCCTGTAAAGTAAACTGGCCCTTTGCATCCGTCTTTCCTTGCCAGCTTTTCGGCCCGCTCACGGTAACGTTGATGCGGTCCGCCGGTACGCCTTGAAACAGGACGGTTACGCTCAAGTTGGCCTTTTGATCGCCCCCGGCCGGCTTGGGCGGCGCGGGCACGACGCGAAACTCGAAGCGTTGCGGCCGTTCGGGCGTGTTGCCCGCCTCGTCGGTGGCCCGTGCCAGAAATTGCGAAACGCGGCCTGCCGGGTAGAACGTCTTGTCGTTCGTCGGCAACGAAGCCTCCCACACGTTGCCACCCGCGGCGGCCGGTTGCGCGAGGACGGGCATTTTCCACTCGCCCGAGTCGTTGGGGTCGAGGGCCACTTCCACTTTTTTCACCGCGCCGCGCTCGTCGGTGGCGCGCAGCACGACGTGCAGCTCTTGGCCTACCACCGCCGTGGGCAAGCGGTCGACCTCGATCGTCGGCGGCTTCGTGTCGAGCGTGAACGAACACGACACCGGGCGGAGATTGCCCAGCGTGGCGACGACCTGCAACTCCTGGTCTTGATAGGCGTCGGTCGGAAAGCCCACTTCAATGTCGCCGACGGCCGCCTCGATGGCGAGCAGGCCGTCGGCCGCGGCGGGTAACAAGAGAAACTTTGCCTGGCGGTCGGCGTGCAGCTCGACGCGCCGCTGCGTCTGGCCCGTCTCGGCGTCGATCTCGATGCGGACCAGGTTGCCGCGGCCGCGCAACCGGTCCTTGGGAAAATCGGCCGCCAGTTTCACGCGCGCCGGCTCGCCTTTTCTCAGCCAGTTTTGCTGGCCGGCCGGCGGCCCGATCAGCCGCAAGTCGAAATCGTCTTTGGGCAACTGCGTCCCGCGCGGCCCGTCGCAACGGATATCGTACCGGAACGCACGCGGATAATGGTCGGCGCTGACAAACACCTCCACCGGCCGGTCGTCGAGGTCCTTCGGCGGAATGATCGAAGCGCCCAACAAGCGGCCCGGCGGCGCCAGCGTTCCCTTGCCATATTGCCAGTCGATCGCCGATCCCTCGGGCGGCAGCCAGCCGGCATCGAGCGGCGCGAAGTCGAGCTCGATCAGCCGCTTGTCGAAATCGAAGCGGGCCGTCGGAGTGAGATAGCGGCGCGGATGGAGCGGCTCCAGAGAAATCCAGAACCGCTGCACGAGCGGTTGGCCTCCGGGTGCGGCGTCTTGCACCTCGCACACCAAGGCCGCAATCGGCTGGCCTTTGGGCGGCCCGGCGGGCGGTGCGTCGGCGCCGGCCGGCCCGGCCGCTTCCTTCGCCGCCGGTTTCGCCGGCTCAGCAAGCGGAAGCGGTTTCTTTTCGTCCGCCTCCAGCTTCAAAGTTTTGGCCTGCAGCACTTTGAAGCCGCCTGGCAGCTCATCCTCGACGCCGGGCAAGCGACCGAGCAGATCGGGCGGCACGATGCCCGCGTCGGTGTACGCCAGCAGGCGATATTCGATTTCGCGTGGCCGGCGCGATGGATTGTGAAGCGACACGTGAAACGTGGTCTGCCCGGACGCCAGCGGCCGCAGAATGCGCCTTCTCGGATCGTCTTCCACGATCTCGTGCATCCCCTCCGGGCCGGGTGCCTCGACCACAAGCCTGATCGGCTCCAGCGGCCGCACGCGCACGTCGATCGTGTCGCGATCGGTCCGGCCTTCGGTCTCGATCTCCAACGTCAACCGGGCCGTGGACTCGAACCCTTTTGCCGCCCGGACCTTCACGGCGAGCATTTGTTCGCGATCGTCGGTCAGCTCCAGTTCGCCGTGCGTCGGCTCGATGAGCAGTTGAGACTGCTTATAGTCGGCCACTTTCCACCGGGCACGCACCGGTCGCGGAGGATCCGCTTCGATCCGCCACTGGACTTGGACCGCGTCATCGGCGGCAAGCTCGACCGGCGCTTTTTTGTTCAACCGCACGAGTTTCAAATTCCACGGAAGATTCAATTCGGGCAAACGGTCGCGAAGAATGAGGTCGCTTTCCATGTCGGCCGGAATGTTGGCCCGCGCGTCCAACAAGCGCAAGCGGTTGGCGGCATCCGAGCGTTTTGCGGCATCCCCGTCGTCGTTGAGACCGGCGATCAGGGCGCCGCGCAACGACGCGACCTGGGCGCCGATCGTGCGCAGCTCCGTCTGGTCCGACGAAGCGCCGCTGAGCCCACTCAACAGCTTATTTACGACGGCGGACTGGCCGCCGACGAGCTGAAGCCACTTTGCCTGCCAGCCTGCGAACTGCGCCGTCCTCTTCCACGCAGGCGGGCGCGGAACGATCTCGTCGTCGGTGGGCTTGTCGGAAAGGGGAAGCGATGCTTTCAGCGTCTCCAACAGCGCGATGCGCCGTTCGGCCTCGATCCAGGGGAACTCCAAAACGGCTTCGATCGTCGCCGGATCGCCACGATCAAATCGTTCGGCAAATCGTTCGGCGAAACTCGCCTCCAGCGCGTTCATCGGCGCCTGAAGCTTGCTGCAGGCCGCCTCCAAATCGGCGAGCCAGGTTCGGGCGTCGATGGCCTGGCCCGTGGCATCGGGCTGGCTGCGAAGCAGCGCCAGCAGTCGGGGAAGACCGTCCAGCAGAGCGTCGATGTTGCCCACATCCGCTCCGAGAACGAGCGGCGACTCGATGTAATAACGCAGCCGCAACAGCAGATCGTTCCGCAAGCGGACCGCCGTCTGCAACTGCGGGTGCTGCTGTGCCCGGACGAGTGCCAGCGGCAAGTCGGAGGCATATCGGTTTAACTTGCGTCGCTCCTCATGCAAATCGCCGGACAGACCGCTCAACTGCCTTGGATCGTTGCTCACGCCGCACAGCCATCGTAACTCGTACCCTTTCAGTTTCTCGACCGACTGCAGCCAGCGATGGGGCGCGTAGTCGATCGCGGTCCAGTCGTGCGCGGCGCGGTCGACAAGCTCATGACACAGCAGCCATTGCTCCGCGAGCGATGCCAGAAAAGGATCGTCGTTTTTCTTGCCGCCGGCCGTGTCCTCGTCTTGGGAAAGCGGTTTGGCGACCGTGTCGGGCGACTCGGCGGTGGCGTGGTCGTTGTCGTTGGCAGCCGGCGCAGCGGCTTGCGGCGGCTTTTTGTCGCCGTCGGGTTCCGCGACGGCGGGCGTGGCCGCAGCAGCGTCGCCTTCGGCCTTGGCGGTTTTGTCGGGCGCGGGCGCCTCGGCGGCTACGAGGTTGAAAACAACGCCGTAGCCGTAGGGTGGAAAAAGCGCGCTTGCAATCGCCGGCCCACCGTAAGTGACGTCGCTTACTTTTGGTGGCTGGGGCAGAGGCTGGCCACGTAGCGGTCGAGAATGATCAAAAACGCCGCGGCCAGCCGATGCCCCGGTAGCGTCACCACCGGGGCATCGCTGGCCGGCGGCGACTTTCGGCAATTGCAAGTCGATTGCGGCCAGCTCTGCCCCAGCCACCGCGAATGTGTCGTTGCCAGCCGCGTGCGGTAGATTCATCGTGCCATACAAGCCCGAAGCGCGAGCGAGGAATCGCGACCGATTTGCCTCGCGTGCGCGTCGGGTGGTTGTCGCCTTCGGCTCGTCGACCTTGGGCGTGGGAGCCTCGCTGGGTTCCGCATCGCCTTTCGTGGGGGCGGGGACGGCCCGCTTAGTCCGGCCCACCAGCAGTACGTTGGCCGCCTCGGCCACCACGCGTTCGCCGTCCGCCGCCGGACCGAGGAGCTGAGGCGTTTGCGTTTCGCGGCCACCGCTGGCCTGCCACACATAGCGGCCGACGCCTTCTCGCACGTACTGATACAGTTCCGCCAAGTCGACGCCGTTGTCGTTCTTGTCGGCCTTGCCCGCCAGTCCTTGGGCGACGAAGTGGGAAAACACGCACCGCGGGTCGGCATCGGCATGGGCGGCGTGTGACTTCTCAAACAGGTCGTGCGAGGCAAGCACCCACAGCCCCCGATCTCGCCCGGCTTGTTCCTTCACGAACTGCCGGTTTTTTTCGGCCAGCAACTGCGGAAACTCGTTGAGAACCATGCCCAACGCCAGATCGTGATCGAGCGATCCGGCGTCGAGCACCAGCAGCTTCGTTTTCGCGCCGCAGGCTGCGATCGCCTCGAAGACGGCGCCCAGATCCACCAGGCCGACCGCCGTCGTTTTGCCATCCGGAGGGTAGTAGTCGCTGCCCAGCAAATACGCGGTCGCGGCACTCTGAGCCTGGTTGGCAGAGACGCCGTGGGCCGCCAGGTAGACGATCAGCACGTCCTGCTCTCGCAGCTTCTGTGTTTTCAGGCTCTCCAGCCAGGCGTTGAGCTGATCGGCGCTGGTGGCGCCTTCGCCTCCGGGCAGGAAACGCACGGAAGCGATGCTCTTCAGGCCCTCGAGCGACTGCCTGGCGAAGGCCAGGGGCGGCGCGGCCAGCACGTCGTAGTCCGTCACCGCGGCGGCGGCCAGATACGTCACGGGCTGCGGGCCAACCATCCAAAAGACCGCCCAGGCGAAGCACGCCAGCAGACCGGCCCCCAGCAGCGACCAGAACACTCGGCGGACCTGGCGGCGAACCCGCGGATCGCCCGTAGCCGCTTGAGCGTCCCGCCAAGATCGCCGCGGACCTCCCGGAACGTGGCCGGCCGATGACATACTTCACTCCTTCTCGGATCACAGATATAACGCCTGCCACCGCATATTCTGGACTCATTCCCAGCCGCATGCTGTATAACCCCTGCCACCGTCAGCGGCAACCGGGGCGCTGGTTGCATCTGTAAAGCCGCTCGTTCTTACATTACGATACAGAGAACGCCGTGCTCGGCCATGCCTGTACCGGCGATCGAATCTTCACCTTTTGCACTCTTATGCGCAACCAGCCCGTTCATTGGTCGGAGGGAATGTTCCTGCGGCCGCACCACCTTCAGGCGGCCGACCGGCACTGGGCTGAATTGATTCAGACCTCGGAGCAGTGGGACCACCAATACAATTATGGTCTGCGGCAGCTTGAGTATAGCAAGGAAGCCCTGTTGAACTTCCAGTTCCAGGTGAACACCTGCCAGGCGCGGATGAAGGACGGCACGCTCGTTTCGCTGGGTGCGTTTCAAGAACCCGACCGCGTCGATGTGAAGCGGGCCTTGCAGGAAGTCGAGACCTTGCGGCAGCAGACCGTCGGCCTCGAAGAAGCGTTTCAGGCGCGCGCCAAGGTGCAGGTGTTTCTGGCCGTGCCCAAGTTGAAGCTCGGCAGCGCCAACGTGGCGACGGCGGCCGACGGCGACGACCGCGAGTTGTGCCGCTATCACGAAACACAGTCGGCGTTGCAAGACGAGAGCCGCGGAGGCAACGACCAGGAAGTCCGCTTCCGCTCGCTGAACGTGAGATTGCTGCTGTCCACCGAGCCGACCGCCGGCTACGAGCTGCTGCCGATCGCCGAAATCGAACGGGCCGGCGCAGGCGGCGCCACGCCCCAGTTGACGAGCTATATTCCGCCCCTGCTGGCGGCCGACGCCTGGCCTCCCTTGGCCCGCGATTTCGTGCGGGCCATCTACGACATGGTGGGCAACAAACTGCAGCTTCTCACCGAGCAGGTGCAAAGCCGCGGACTGACGCTGGCCAGCCAGGAGCCGGGCGATCTCGACCGGCTGTGGATGCTGGCCCACCTGAACGAGGCCTACGCGACCCTGGGAGTCTTGACCTTCGCCGGCGGCGTCCATCCGTTGGCGGCCTACACCGAGCTGTGCCGGCTGGTCGGCAAGCTGGCGATTTTTGGGCCCGACCGCCGTGTGGGCGAAGTTCCCCGCTACGACCACGACGACCTGGAGCGAATCTTCGCCTGGGTCAAGCAGCAGATCGACACCATGTTGCACGCCATCCGGGAGCAGAGCTACCAGCAGCGCTTTTTCGTGCGTGCCGGCCTGGGCATGCAGGTCTCGCTGGAACCGAGATGGCTCAATCCCGATTGGCAATGGTACGTCGGCGTGGCCACCAGCGATCTGAACGAGACCGAATGCCGAGAGCTGGTGTCTCCCGGACAGCTCAATTGGAAGCTGGGCAGCAAAGACCAGGTGGAAATCATCTTTCAGCAGGCCCGCGCGGGACTGACGCTGTTGCCGCTGGACCGGACGCCCCCCGCCTTGCCGCTGCGCGGCTGGCTCTATTTCGAGGTGGGCCGGCAAAACGAAGCCTGGCGCGACGTGCAAAAAACGCAAACACTGGCGATGCGTTTCCGCGAGAGCTTGGTTTATAATGGCCACGAGTCGGGCGACGACCGTACGTTGACCGTGAACTTTCGTGGCAAGCGAATTAAACTGCAGTTCGCCCTATTTGCAGTGCCCTTGACGACATGACCCCCGATTTCGCCAGAGCCGTCGACCCCGTCTTTCTGCACGTGCTGCGGCTGCAAGAACGCCTGGCCAAAGGCGAAACCGCCTCGCCGCCCGACGAGCAGGCGAAGATCCGCGGCCTGATCGACAAAGCCGAGAGCATCGTGGGCCAGACCAGCGAGTGGAAACTGGCCAAGTATGCGCTGGTGGCCTGGGTCGACGAGATGCTCGTCGATCCGGCCTGGGAGGGAGCCAACTGGTGGACCAACCACGTGCTGGAGTGGGAGCTGTTCAACACGATGGAACGCTTTCACCTGTTTTACGAGCGGGCCAAAGACGCCTATGCGGCGGGCTTTCGCAACGCCTTGGAAGTGTTTTATGTTGCCGTGGTGCTCGGCTTTCGCGGGTTATATAAAGAGGAACCGAGCTCGCAGCTTGCGGCGGGCCGCGAGTTGCCCGAAAACATCGAGAAATGGGCGGCCCAGATTTCGATGGCCATTCGCATGACGCCGCGGCCGCCGATCGTCAGCGGCGGCAAGCCGGTGGCCGGCGCTCCGCCGTTGACCGGACAGGCGCTGTTGATCAGCTCGTCGATGCTGGCGGCGGTGGTGGCGGCGGTCGCGGTGGGGAGTATCATTATCGCCCGGGGCCTCTGATCGACGTTGGAATGGTGATGCAATACCTTCGGCAGTTTTTCCAGGTTCTGTTCCATCCGATTTGGCTGCTGTGTACGTCGCCGCAGCAATTGATCGCCACGCCGCGCAGGCTGCTCGGTCTGTCGCTGGCGGCCAGAGTGGCCATTCTGGTGGCGATGTTCCTCGTGCTGGCCACGCTGGCGATCTTCTACCAGGCGCTGAAACAAGACGAGGCCTGGTCGCGGTACGTGTCGATTCTGTCGGTGCTGAGCGTGCTGTCGCTGGTCATTCCGGTCGTCACCTATCAGACGCTGAAGCTCTGGTTGGAAGGCGAGACTTCGGAGTTTCAAGACATCGATCGCGCCTGGCAGGCGGGCGTGGCCGAGCTGGAGCGAAACGGCATCGAAGTTTCGCGCCTGCCGCTGTTCCTTCTGATCGGCTCGCCCGGCGAGTTCACCGAGCGGGCGCTGTTCGATGCGGCCAAGCTCAGCTTGACGGTGCGGCAGTTTCCCGAAGGCGACAGCGCCCTGCACTGGTATGCCACCGGCGACGCCTTGTACCTGGTCGCCAGCAAGGTGGGCTGCTTGAGCAAAGTTGCCGGCGACGGCGAGCGGGCCGTCGAGAGCGACCGCAAACACAGCGGCCCGCCCGAGGCCGACGCGGCCCGTGAGCCGCGGCCCGCTCCGGTCGGGGACCTGCGCATGACCATGGGCGCGGTGCCCGACATCCGCGAGACGATGGCCAGCGCGGCGCTGGCCCCTCCGCCCTCGGCGGCGGGCCGTTATCGCGGCACGATGGAGTTCAACCCCGTGGACGACAGCCGCCTGGCGCCCGGCACCGCCCAGCTTGTGGCGGTCCGCGAGTCGGTCCATCTGAGCCACGAAGAGTGGCAGGCGCAGCCGCGGCGACTGCGTTATCTCTGCCAGCTCATTCGCCGTGCGCGGCAGCCGTTTTGCCCGATCAACGGCGTGGTGGCGTTGCTTCCCTATGCGGTCATTCAGCGCGGCGACGACGATGCCAGCGAAGTGCGCAAGTCGGCCCGCGAAGACATCACCACGTTGTCGCAGGCCCTCCGCTTGCGGTATCCGTTGATCGCGTTGGTCACCGGCATGGAGAGCGAGGACGGTTTTTGCGAGCTGGTGCGGCGGGTCGGCCCCGAGCGCGCCAAGCGGCAGCGGTTCGGCAAAGGGTTCGTGGTTTGGGACGACGCCACCTCGGAACAGTTGGGAGCGCTCTGCATTCATGCCTGCGGGGCCTTCGAAACGTTCATCTACGAAATGTTCAAGGAACGGGGCGCGCTGACCAGCGAAGACAAAACGCCGGGCAACCGCAAGCTTTACACGCTGCTCTGCCGCATCCGCCGCAACTTTCAGGACCGCCTGGACGACATTCTGGCGCAAGGCTTTGCCCAGGATCCGGAGCAGAACGGCCAGGCGGCCGGGCCGTTGTTTGGCGGGTGCTATTTCGCGGCCACCGGCGACACGGCCGGCAGCCAGGGCTTTGCTCGCGGCGTGCTGCGCGACCGCTTGACCGACCCTGAGGAGCGAGACGGTCCGCTCTACGAAGACCTGGAGTGGTCGCAGTCGATGTTGCGCGAAGACGCCTGGTATCGTCGGTTGGCCTACGCCGGCTTCGTGCTCGACACGGTGCTGTTGGCCGCGGCGGCGGGCGCGTTCTTCTTGCTCTAGTGCTCTGTCATTCGCCGATTGACGGATGCAGTGGTAGGGTCGGAGCGAGCGAGCTTGCGAGCGCCGGCCCACCGAATATCGACGTCGTTTTCATGGTGGGCCGGCGCTCGCAAGCTCGCTCGCTCCCACCCTACGAAGTTTTGCGCCGTCCATCATTGGAGGGCTCACAGAGCACTGGCCGCTGCTCGGCATTGAGCCACCCTGGAGCTTTAGCGAACGCGACACGTTTGTCGCGGCGATGTTGGCGCCGGGACACTCGATCGCGAGGCGGCGGTAAGGACCGGACGAAGAATAGCTTCCTCCTGCATTCCCGCTCCCGCCGGCGCGCATCCGAAGCCTTGCGGTCCGCCGGCGCCCGCGCTGCCGGCACCATTCGGCGGCCTCAGGCATCGTCAACCGCGCCACTGCGGCGCAGAACAAAAGCGCCGCGCGCACGGCGCTTTTGTTTTGCGCCGCTGGCGGCACGTCGCCATAAGTGATTATATCTACTAGGTTTGCGACTTAGGCACGCGCCAGTTTTTCGCGAAGTTGTCTCTTGGGGCGTGGCCGCACAACGGTTTCCGTGGAAATTCAGCCAACGAACTGCCACCACCACGCCCGGCGGCACCAGCAGTGGCGGCACCTTCGGCGACGGCACCAAGGACATCGACACCGCCGGCGCCCACGAAACCAAGCCGCAAGGCTCCGATACGCTCAACGCCGAAACCTACCAATCGACCAGCCAAAGCTACACCGACGGCGGCAGCTACTCCGCCAGCGGCGGCAGCGAAAGCCGCAACGGCACCTTCAACGCCAACGACACCGACCTCAACACCGATGACGAGACCGAGTCGGGCGGATATAATGGCGGCAGCACCGGCAGCGAGAACCTGTCGGCCGACGACAGCACGCTTGCCACCGAGAGCGCCAACGGCAACTACACCAGCGCCTCGGGCAGCGTGAGCGCCACCGGCAACTCGACCAACGACGATCTGCACACCGACGACGGCAAGAAGTCGGAGAGCTTCCCGGTGGGCGCCACCGGCAGCCACACCGATTCGAGCGGCTACTACGACAAGGACCACGGACACGCCACCGGCCCCTTCAGCGAGGCAGGCGGCGCCATCACCACGGAGGACCAGAGCTACACCGACGACGACATCGCCAGCGCCAGCGGCCAGCAACACGATACGCAAACCAGCTCGCCCGGCGCGGGCGTGACGGTCGCCACCGACGACCAAAGCTCCGGCTCGACCAGCAAAAGCTACCACGACTCCGGCGACCGCGACCAGACCGCCGCCGGCACCACCGACTCGGGCAGCGACACCTCGATCGAACACGACACCAGCTCGCTGACCGACAAGACCACCACCACGGTCACGGGCGGCGGCTCCGTCGAGACCGACGGCGGCGGCGACACCGCCGATTACACCTATACCGGCAGCTACGACATGGCCAAGGGCAGCGAAACCGACGACGGCACCTTCCGCCGGGAAGACCAGCCCAGCTCCAGCGGCAGCTACACGGCCAGCTATACCGCGCCGGGCGACCCCGGCACCACCTGGACCTCGATGTACACCGGCAGCAGCAATTCGGATAATGTGGACGGCGGCCCGATCGACGAGACCAACGGCAGCGTGACCAGCGAGACCGACAACTTCACCGACAAGACGACGGCCAGCGAGCTGAGCAACTACAACGCGACCAGCGACCAGGGCGCGGCGTTGGGCGTGTCCCCCGACAGCCCGCCGGGCATACTGATGGACAGCGCGATGGGGCCGGGCATGCGGTTTCACCCGCCGTTCCTCGGCAACGACTCGGC
The DNA here is from genome assembly GCA_035533075.1 of Pirellulales bacterium. Lineage (NCBI taxonomy): Bacteria > Pseudomonadati > Planctomycetota > Planctomycetia > Pirellulales > Pirellulales bacterium. The sequence continues at coordinate 64,258 of DATLUO010000031.1, forward strand.
GGCGCCCACGATGAGCAGTTCCGCCCCGTCCGAAGCGACCAGCGCCACGGGCAACTCCTCGGGCGACGACAGCTCGACGGCCCTGGCCAGCGGCACGACCACCGACACCAGCGGCACGATCAGCACCAACGAAACCTTCAATGACAGCGACCACTCGGATTTCTCCGACAACACCTGGCAGTCGTTCGGCGGAGGGTACAGCGCCTACGGCACCACCTACGACTGGACGACGGTGGTCACCGCGGCCGACGGCGGCTCGGCGACGGACAGCGACAACGGCGGCATCGCGGCCGGCGTGACCAGCGACAACTACAACGACAAGGGGAACGAAAGCGAGACGACCAGCAACAGCACCTCGTGGGACGCGACGACGTCTTCGGCCGACGGGCACGGCATCAACACGTCGAGCGCCAGCGGTTCGACGACGAGCACCGAGACGGGCGGTTTCACGACCCCGCCGGCCGGCACGACGATCGCGCCCAGCGGCGACAACCCGGCGGGCTATGCCACCTCCCACGAGACGGCGGGCGTGAGCGGCACCGCCGTG
>DATLUO010000032.1 GCA_035533075.1 Pirellulales bacterium
GGCCGGGGTTTACCTCGACGAGTTCTACCAATACGACGGCCTGTATCGTCTCGCGTATCTGCAGCGCGGCCAGCTCAATTCGACCAATACCGGCATCATTCCCGACACGCAAAGCTTCACACAGCAGTGGCTGCTCGATCCGACCGGCAACTGGATCCAGTTCCAACAAAACGACTCCAGCGGCACGCTCGACCAATTCCGAAGCGCCAACACCGTCAACGAGATCACCGGGATTTCAAGTCCTTGGGTAACGCCCTCATACGATGCGGTTGGAAACATGGTCTCCATGCCGCAGCCGGCCAACCCGACAAGCGTCGCGCGCGCCGTCTTTGACGCCTGGAGCCGCGTCCGAACGATAACGATTGGTTCGACGGTAGTCTCTGCTTTGTACGACGCGCTGAATCGGCGCGCCAGCAAAACCATATCGAGCTCGGTGCGAGATTTCTATTACACGTCGGCGTGGCAGGCCATTGAAGAGCGCGTTGGAGGGGCGACGCTTCCTGACCGCCAATTCCTTTGGGGACTGCGCTACATCGACGATCTCGTGCTACGCGATCGCGGCACTGAGCGGCTCTACGCCCTTCAGGATCCCAATTGGAACGTGTCTGCGATCACCGCCCCGGATGGATACGCGCAAGAGCGCTATGATTACTCCGGGTACGGCCAGCCGACGTTTCTGACCGCGGGTTTCGGCGTACTTCCGGCGTCGCAAGTCGATTGGGAGACGCTTTTCGCCGGATACCGCTGGGACAGCGAGTCGGGAGTCTACGCGGTGCGCCGTCGAGGGCTGCACACGCAGATTGGAAGCTGGATTTCGCGCGATGAGATGCCGCAGTTCCTCTTTATTCGATCGGAGAACCTCTATGAGTACTGCGGCTCCGCTCCCCTCGACCACACGGACCCGTTCGGCCTTGTGCAGTCGCAACCGCACGGCCAGGCAGTCGAGGGCATCATGGTCCATTCGGAAATTGAGCCTGGACAGGCGGCGGGAAATGTACACCTACAGAAAGGTGGGGCGAAGTGGTACATTAACCCCGACAATAGGGACATATTTTCGATCGATCCAAAAACTGGGACGCGCCAACCTGCGCCAAAATCACTGACCAAGATCATACAGCGCAGCCAAAAACTCCAGCGCCAGATCGACAACGCAATCAACCGCGTTAACGCAAATGGTGGTTTCGCCCCACGATTCCTCGGAGGCGCCTTGGTCACCGGGGCAATCCTGCTGCCGTATGACCAGTACGTAGAGGCTGGCGAGTCCAAGGGAAAAGAACTGGTGCGCAGGGGACCGCTGTGCAACACCTTAAACTGTATCGATTCGCCAGCGGCGCCGATGTTGCCGAACGAAACCGCATCGACGTTTACCAACGCCGGGGTGACTTACTCTATCAGCGCTGTCGCGATCAATGGCAAATGCTATTTCCACGCAAGCCATACTGAATCCAGGTTTTCGATATTCTACGGGTCGTACGACCAGGCCGTGTTTGACATCGGAGGAACTGAGTGTGAAGCTAGAAACCGCCGCCCCATTGGCGGAGTCTGTAGCCGTGGATGAGAAGCGGTCAGTTCGGCCGCCTCGGTCCAAACCTTGGCGGGGCCCACTTACCGGCTCGTCTAACCAACGGAGCAGAATGTACCATTTATATTTCATTCGATCGCGCTCCGCAGTGGACGATGAGAACTACTATGATTCGAAGACGGACGTGTACGTATTCGGAGATAAGCGTGGCTTCGACTACTTCGTGGCATGCATCACTGCCGCGCGCGGCCGCCAGAACCCACTGCCGCTCGTCGACGCGGCGCCCCTCCGCAACGGCATGCGGGCCGTAGTCTTGGCACCTACGCGCAGAGGGGGCACGAGGCCGCGCATAAAGTTTGCCGAGCGAGTGATTTTTAGGCGGCGAAAGCCAGCGATGGAATTGATCATCATCGGCAATCGGCAGGGATACGCGCGCCTCGCGGCGGTAGTAAGTTCGCTCGCCAGCAAAGGACCGCCTTTGATGGAGCATGTGCATCTCGACGATATGTTCGATAGCTGGGTTGTTAAACGAAGCGTGTCGCTGAATATTCGCGCTCCTTTAGAGAATTGGTCGCGTCGCCATCTCGCCGAATACGATCACGCGATCTACGGCATGAATTCATACGTCTTGCCTCCTTCCGAAGATATCAACTACCTTGAGCCGTCGCCCTACACGCTTCCAGATCCAAGTAACCCGTACTTACGAGTCTAAACTGCGAAAGGGAGGGACGGTGAACCCAAATACGAGCCCGCGCCGCAATGCCCGGACGGGCATGATCGCGGCCTCGGCACGGGTTGTTGTGCCGGTCGGTCGTACGCTGCACCGGAAAGAGGGTCAGAACGATTTGTTCGTCGGTGCAGGGGGCGAAAGAGCTCTGTATTGAAAACTCAGGGAGCAGCTAAAGGGGCCAGGTGGCCAGGTCCAATAGAACAACCGGGCCTGTCCGGGACCTGTCCGCTTTAGCCGCGCCCGCTTCGATTTACGACGTTCGCTAACCTTCACGGAGCGGCCTAGAGGCGCGCGATGGCTGAGCAAACCGAATTCGACGCCTATCACAAGTGGCTTGGGATACCGCCAGGCGAGCAGCCGCCCAACTTTTATCGGCTGCTCGGCGCGGCGGTTTACGAGTCGGACCCGGATGTCATCGAGGCGGCGGCCGACCAACGCATGGCCCATGTCCGCACCTACCAGACTGGCAAGCATGGAGCGATCTCGCAAAAGCTGCTGAACGAGCTGGCCGAGGCACGGCTGACGTTGCTTAACCCCGCCAAGAAGGCGGAATACGACGCGCGGCTCGGCAGCCAGACAGCGTCCGACGCGGCGCCGGATCTGGCGGAGGAGATGCTTGCGGCGGCGCCCCTGCTGGTATCGCCGCCGATTTCACGTTCCGTTCCGCGGCGCAAACGGCCCAAGCATGCGGCGATATCGGCCCTCGCCGGGGCGGCATGCGTGTTCGTGCTCGCCGCGGCTTATGTCATGTTCGGCAGACGGCGCGCCGCGGACGACGCGCCCGCGGCGGCCCAAGAATCACGGAACCCGCGGCAGACGGTCAGCAAGCAAAAAGACGATGGCCGATCGTCGAGGCGGCCGCTTGGTGTTACAGCGGACGCAGCCGCGAGCAAACCGTCGCACACCCCGTCGCCGGTTCGCGTCTTGCAGACGAAGACGGAGAAGTACCCATCGGACGGCTCGGATATTGCCAGCAATGACGGCGGCTCGTTCGTCGTCTCCACGAGCGGCGAGGTCGGTGAAGCCGCCGTCGGCTACGAGTTAGACGGCGCGCGCCACTTGGTTTTGGAGGCAAAAGTGGCGGGCGAGCTGCGGCCTTACGACGAAAACTCGTTTGCCGGCCTCATGGTCGATTACCATACCCAATTTGGCTACGTCAGCCGTGTCGCTCTGAGCCTTGGCCTTTCTCACGAAGGCCGCGAGAGTCCCGGCCCTCTATGGGGCAGACAAGCGCCCGCCGACCGGCTCGTCGCACTGGCGGAAGCCGAGCTCGACACACTTGATCTCGAACAGTGGGCGCCGGCCACCTGGGACGGACGTGTTTGGCTCTCGGCCTTGCTGCAAAACAGCGGCCCGGGGGCCAGCATCACGGGCCGCTTGGTGCTGCCAGGGGCGAAGAACCACGAAGGAGAAAAACCGGCAGGGCAGGCGCAACGGAGCAGGTGAGTGGATCAGATACAAGAGGGAGCTTCAAGGTGGATCGCACGCAAGTTACAGACAACTTTCACCGTCTCTACTACGACAGCCATGTGTGGACGAACACGCGCTGGCTGGGCGTGGGCGCCGAAAAATGCCCGCTCGATCTCTGGATCTACCAGGAAATCCTCGTCGAGAAGCGGCCCGACGTGATCGTCGAGTGCGGCACGCGCTACGGCGGCTCGGCGCTGTTTATGGCCAGCGTGTGCGACCTGATCGACCATGGCCGCGTGATCAGCATCGACGTCGCCGACCAGCGGAACGGCCTGGCCCATCCGCGCATCGAGTTCTTGATCGGCAGCTCGGTGGATCAGGCGACGGTGGAAACGGTTAAGGGCCGACTGCAGGCCGACGAAACGGTGATGGCGGCTCTCGACTCCGACCACCACCGCGAGCATGTGCTCGAGGAACTTGAGATTTACGGGGGGCTGGTCACGGCCGGCCAATATCTGATCGTCGAAGACACGAACATCAACGGCAACCCCGTCGCGGGCTATTACGGCCCCGGACCCAAGGAAGCGCTTGGCGAGTTCTTGCCAAAGCACCCCGAGTTCACGGTCGATCGGTCGCGCGAGAAGTTCTTTTTGACGTTCAATCCGGGAGGGTTTCTGTTGAAGCAGTGAGTGGGTAGTGGCGAGTGGTCAGTGGTTAGTGGTTAGTGGTCGCTGCCGAGTGAAGAGTGTGAAGAGCATGAGCGATTCAGTGTCGACTGACGAGCGCGGAGCAACGCTAGCGTTTGACGGCCCTCACCCCGGCGCTCTCCCGGAGGGAGAGGGAGTCAAAGCGGCGCTGGAGCTCGCGAGCGAGGCGCGGGCGGAGGGACGGAGCGTGGTGTTTACCAACGGGTGCTTCGACCTGCTCCACCGCGGCCACCTGGCGACACTGGAGTTTGCACGGTCGTTGGGCGACGTGTTGATCGTCGCTGTGAATTCCGACGAGTCGGCGCGGCGGCTCAAGGGCGCGGGGCGGCCCGCGACCGGCGCCGCGCTGCGGGCCGCTTCCCTCGCCGCGCTGGGCTGCGTCGACTGTGTCGTGGTGTTCGGCGACGATACGCCGGCGGAGTTGATCCGCGCGATTCGCCCCGATGTGCTGGTGAAAGGGGCCGAGTACCGGGGCACGCCCGTGCCCGGCAGCGAGTTCGCCGGCCACGTCGCGTTCGCCCCGATGGTGCCCGGCGTGTCGACAACGGAGATTCTAAAGCAAGGCAGAGGGCAGTATTGCAGGTAGACGGCAGACGGCAGACGGTAGACGGCAGACAGTAGACGGGGAGTGGTCAGTGGTTAGTGGTCAGTGGCGGATCCGCCGGCGGCGACCGCAGGCCACTACTGGCCAGTAGCCACTCGGGCCATCCCTCATCCTTCATCCCTCATCCCTCATCCTTCATCCCGAACCCTGAACCCTCCCTTGGAACCGCTCATCCTCCGCAGCTTTCAGAGTCCCGGCGACGTGGTGGTCATGACCGCCGCCGTGCGCGAGCTGCACCGGCAGTATCCGGGGCGTTACGTGACCGACGTGCGCACGCCGGTGGCCGCCATCTGGGAGCACAACCCCGATGTGACCGCCGTCCCCGACGGCCAGGGCCGGACTCTCGATATGCACTACCCTCTTGTGAATCAGTCGAATCAGCGGCCGGTCCACTTTCTGGAAGGTTTTTGCGAGTATCTGGCGGCGCAGCTCAAGCTCCCCTCATTGCGCCCCCAGGAATTCCGCGGGCATATCTACCTCACCGAGCAGGAAAAAGGGTGGGTCAACCAGGTCGAGGAAACCGCGCATTACAAAAGCCGCTTCTGGCTGGTCAACGCGGGGAGCAAGCGCGACTTCACTTGCAAGCAATGGCCGCTGGAATACTTTCAGGCGGTGGTCGATCACTTCCGCGGCCGTATGATGTTCGCTCAAATCGGCGCGGCCGAGCACGAGCACCCGCCGCTGGGCAACGTCATCGACCTGCGCGGCAAGACCGACCATCGGCAGTTGATCCGGCTGGTCTATCACGCGGCGGGCGCGCTGACGGGCGTTTCTTACCCGATGCATCTAGCGGCGGCCGTGCCGCGGCCGGACTGGATGATCGGCCTTCGGCCCTGCGTGGTCGTGGGCGGCGGGCGAGAGCCGGTCCATTGGGAGCAGTACCCCGGCCATCATTATCTGCACACCATCGGCGCGCTATCGTGCTGTGCCACCGGCGGCTGCTGGAAATCGCGCGTGACGGCGCTCGGCGACGGTGATTCGAAAGACCGCGATCTTTGCGAGCAGCCCCAGGCCGGGCACCCGCGCTGCATGTGGCTGATTCGGCCGGAAGATGTGGTTTCGGCAATTGAGAGGTGCTTGGTCGACAAGTGGTAGACGGGTAGACCGTAGACGGTAGACGGTGAGAGCAGCCAGGCGAGCCAATCCAAAATCCAAAATCCAAAATTGCGGGACGGCCTGGGAAGGCCATCCTCCTGGAACATGCCAATTACGATTGAACAGATGTGGCGCGGGGCGACGCTGGAGCTCAACGGCGCGGCGGATCGGCTGTATGAACGGCCGCCGAGCGTCGGTATGGTGGTCGGCACGTACGCCGCCGTGCCGTACGTCCATTTGCAGTTGGAAGCGCGGCGGCGATTGTTTCCCCACGTGCCGATGCTCGTTCATGACGACGGCAGCCACGCGCGCGAGCGGCTCGAGGATCTCTGCGACCGTTACGGCGCCGATTTCGAGAGCAATTCCCAGCGGCTGCCGCACCACCTGGGCGACTTGAGCGCGTTCGTGGGCGGGTTGAAATGGGCGGAGTGCCGGGGGGTCGAGCTTTTGCTCAAGGTCTCGCGGCGGTGGATGTTTCTTGTCGATTGGACGGACGACTTGCGGCGCCTCGCGATGGAGAGCCAGCACGCCACGTTCTCCAACTACACACAGAGCTACGCCTTCGGTTTTCGCACGGAGTGCGTGGCGCTTGCCACGCGGCTCTGGGCCGTGCCGGCGTTCCTTCACGACGCCGTCCACCGGGTCAACGCCGGCCGGCACGTGTTTGTGGAGAATTACATTCACCTGTTCGCCATCAAGCTCCACGAACACGCGTGTACCGAGGCGCTCCGCTGGTCGCGCGAGCATCCCGTGCCCGACGAAAGGCGCGGCTACGCCGCCTGGCCGCTGATGGGCACCGACCGCATCGACCGGAACCCCTCGGGCAAGTATCTCTGGCACGACTCGCACACGCCGCGGCAATACGCCAGCCAAGCGGCTGCCTGGGGCCTGCCGTACCGCGTGGCTGACTTCGCCGACCCGAACCAGGGCGCCGGCCTGGGACCCGAGAACACAAAATGAGTGTAGGGTGGAACAAGCTCGCTTTAGCCAGCGCCGGCCCACCGAAGGCTCACACAAACGTCGAACTGCAAAATGCAAGAGTCAACATGATCCAACCGAATTTGACATCGCATGTCGCACCGCGGCGTCATCCGCCGCGCGAAGACCAATTCGATGGGCCGCTTCGTCCGCCGCGACGAGCACCGCCGCTGGACAACGGTCCGCGGCCAATCGTTCCCAAATTGCGCGACATCCGGACCCTCAACCTGGTTTATCATATCTGGCCGGTCGCTTCGAACGACCTGTGGCGCTGGAACATCACGAGGTTGCTGCCGCGCATCAACATCTTCAACGGCAAGCGGATCGTCGCCATCGCCACCGACGACGAGACGGTTTCAGCCGACGAGGTCATCCGCGAGCTGGTGGGGCATGGCATCACCTTCATCACCATGGCCAACGACGCGCGGCTGCGCGAGGGAACGACCTTTCTGCCGCTGCTCGACGCGGTGTACACGCTCGACCCGACTGAGGCGACGTTTTACGGCCATGCCAAGGGCGTGTCGCGGGCCAGGTCGGTGCATACCGTGGAAAAGGCCTGGGCGGAGTGCATGTATCACCATTGCTTGGACTTCCCCGACCGCGCGCGCGAGGCGTTGGCGCATAAGGCGATGTACGGCGTGTCGTTTCCGATCGAGAAAGCGTGGATTTACCCGGGCACGTTCTGGTGGTTCCACAACGCCAGCCTGTTTGCGCGCGACGACTGGCGAACGCTCGAGAATCATGTCACACGCGAAGGCGTCGGCTGGTCGGTCGAGGCATTTCCCAATCGGTTCTTCGCGGACGACTGCCAGCGCGTCTTTCCGCCCGAGTTGATCTATCCGCCCGACCGGAAATTCGGTCTCTACGACGAACGGATATGGACGAGCGACGTGCGCGTCCCCTCGCTCAACGAGCGCGCGAAGTGGCGTTGGGGGCACGCGATCGAGCGCGAGTGGCTGACCTGGGGCAAAATCCTGTCGGGCGATTCGATTGTCGAGGCCGTCGCCAGACACGCGACGCTCGAGGGCGCGCGAATGCTCGAAATCGGCCCGGGTTACGGCCGGTTTATGGAATCGCTTCAGAAGCAGCGGGTGCGTTTCGGCAGTTTCACCGGTATCGATCTTTCGCCCCAACGCTCCCGCGAACTGCGCCGGAGCTTTCCTGAAGGCCGGTTTGTGTGGGGCGACATCGAAAGCTTCCGCGACATCGGGCCGCTGGCGCCGTGCGACGTGATCGTGGCCACGCTGGTCTTCAAGCGCCTTTGCCCGACCTTTCAGCTTGCGGCAACGAACTGCCATTGGCTGTTGTCGCCGGGCGGCACGCTGATTTTCGACGTGCCGGAGACGGGCGTCGATTGGCCGCCCACCGAAGAGGCGCAGGCCGGTTCGTTCGAGAAGGGTTGGGGCCACGGAGCGTTCTCGAAGTCCTACCGCCGCGAAGAAATCTGCGAGCTGCTTGAAGCGTCGGGCTTCTGCGACGTGCGGTTCGATTCGATCATTCACGACGGCGACAAGAAGCGACTGCTCGTGATTGCGAGACGGGCATGACCCCCAGCGAAGCGCCCGGCGGCTATGGCAAGCTGGCGCGGCAAATTGCCGACTGGACGACGAAAGGGCTGTTCTCGGCCTTGGTGCTTGTCGCCGGGCTGGGCTTTGGCAGACAAGTCATCCGCTGGTGGCATGACGACGACCCCCCGCCGGCCGCGACCGAACCGGCGACGACGCCCTTTGACCTGTCCGATGCTGGCGATCCGATGGAGATTGCCCTTGGCGATTTGCCTTATCGCCTTGGCCGCCAAACGGTCATCGGCGATCAGGCCGAGGCCATGCAGGCGCTGCGGGCCGCTTGCCGACGCTTGCTGCCCTCGGCGTCGCCCTGGTCGCCGGTCGCCGACGAAGACGAGCAAAAGCTGCTGGCTCGGTTGGCCGAGCTTGGTCCGGCCGGAGATGCTCGCACGTCGAACGGTGATTCACAAGCCGGCGAGCGGCTCTATGAGCCTGCGCCCGGCATGCCTTTGGTGATCGGCACGCGCCGGGTGAGCGCAGGCGACGGACCGCTGCACGCTATCGCGCAGGAAAATCGCGTGGTACTATGGGGGCTGGCGGTGCCCGCCGATGAGCGATGGTGGACGCTGTGCTTGTTTCACGCCGATCGGCGCGGTTCCGACGAGGAGCCAGGAACGCAAATACCGCTGCCGCCCGATTGCCAGCGGCTGATGGCACTTCGTCGCGGCGGCGCCGAGCTCTCCGCCTTCCAAGGCGGAGGCCCGTGCGACGAGTATCGGCGGTTTTATGCGGCGTGGCAGGTGAAGCATCGGCCGCACGACGCCGTGCGCTGGCAGCGAGCCGACGACGGTGGCTGGTATGCCTCGATGGTCCGGCGCGGGCCGGATGCGGCGGCCGGTTCCGCCCGGTCGATGGTGATTCAACTCGTGCCCGGCCGGCCCGGCGGCTGCACGGGACTGGTTTTGGTCTCTCCATGAGGTAACGTTCGATGAAGGGAATGCCCGGCCTGGTGATCGCGTGCTTCCTGGGCATCTTGGCGGCGGGCCTGAATTGGTTTTATCTCGACCGCAAGTCGCGCGAATTTGAGAAAGTGAGCTTCGTGTCGGTCGCTCCCGACACGCAGATTCACGTGGGCGAAACGTTCGCCGCGTCGCACTTTGCCGAGATGCCGGTGCCGGAAGTCGCCGCCCGCAAGTTGGAAGCGGTGGCCGTGCTCTGGAAAGACCTCGACACGGTGATCGGCATGAACGCCGTGCGGAATTTCGACGGTCAGGAATTGTTGCTCCGCAAGGACCTGGAAACGCCGCCGGCCGAACTGGAGCTGGCCCAAGACGAGCGGGCCATGTGGATTCCCGTCGACCAGAAGAACTTTGTCGCGTCGTTGGTGGTTCCCGGCGACGAGGTCGACTTTCTCTTGCCCGGCGCTCGTCGCGCCGCGCCGGTCGTTTCGACCGACGGCTCGCCGTCGCCCACCTTGGCGGCGCCCGCCGCGGGCCACACGGAAATCGTCGGCCCGTTCAAGGTGCTGTCGATCGGCAATCGCTTGGGCAAGACCAACGTGCTCAACGCCTCGCGCGTGCCGCAATTGCAAGAGAACATCATCACGGTGCGCGTCAAGATGAGCGGCACCACGCTCGACGAAAACTCGCAGCGTTTGTTGGACGCCTTGCAGACGACGAACTATCGCGAGGTCGGGCTATTATTGAGGCCGCGGAAGAAGTGAAAATCTGGTTCAACAAAGTCGATGAGAGCCGGCGAACGCTCGTCGAATCGGCCGCCGAGGAGGTGTCGATCGGCCGCGATCCGGCGAATCAGGTGGTGCTGCCCAGCCCGCTCGTCTCGCGGCGGCACGCCGTGGTGCGGCGCGCCGGCGATCAACTGGAATTACGCAACGTCGGCCTGAATAGCTGCGTGGTGGGCGACCGCGAAGTCGCCGGCGGCGAGGCGGTCGCCTTCTCGCCCGGCATCAAGGTGCGCATCTGGCCCTTCACGCTCAACTTCGAGGCCGAAACCGCGCCGGTCATCGATCGCAAGGAGCTGGAGGCCCACCTGCGTTCGATCATGGCCGGCCTGGAGCTGCGGATTCACAAGAAGCTGCTCGAGCGGCTCGATCTGTTCGAAATGGAGCGCAGCCGCGCCGGCGACCCGGCCACCATCGTGCTGCTGGAAAACAACATCGAAGACGTCTGCCGCGAGCTGAACGTGTTCGGCCCCGAAAACCAGCCGCTCTTGGAAGAAATCAGCGGGCTGGTGTTGATGGACCTGCTCATCAACCAGTTGGTGATGGAAACCGGGCACGACGATTTCTTCGACCTGGCCTCGCTCACCTCGAACGAATTCGATGTGCCCGCGACGCTCGTGCCCGAACGCGAGACCGAGCTTTACAGCTTGCTGCACTTTGCCCGCGAGCGTCTGCTGTTGGCCGAGCAGCGCGACGTGAGCAGCCGCATTCGCACGGTGGAGGAGCGGTTCGCCGAAGCATTTCATTTTTTGCGGCCGCACCTGCACGACCAGTTCCGCAAGTACGTGGTGCTGCGGACGCTGAAAAAGGACCTGAAAGACACCGTGTTCGGTTTCGGACCGCTGCAAGACCTGCTGCGGGCGCCGACGGTCACCGAAATCATGGTCGTCGACAGCGACCAGATTTATGTGGAGCGCGACGGCGTGATCGAGCGCTCCGGGCGGCGGTTCATTTCCGACCAGGTGACCGAGTCGATCATCGAACGCATCGTGGCCCAGGTCGGCCGCCGCATCGACAAGAGCCAGCCGCTGGTCGATGCCCGGTTGCCGGACGGCTCGCGCGTGAACGCCATCATTCCGCCCTTGGCGGTGAGCGGTCCCTGCCTCACCATCCGCAAGTTTCCCGCCCAGCGGTTCACGATGGACGACCTGGTCGAGATCGGCACCATCAGCCAGGCCGCGGCGGCTTTTTTGCGGGCCTGCGTCATCGATCACCGCAGCACGCTCGTCAGCGGCGGCACGGGCACCGGCAAAACCACGCTGCTCAACGTGATGAGCAGTTTCATTCCCTACAAGGAACGGATCGTCACCATCGAAGACACTTCCGAGCTGCGACTGCACCAGGAGCACGTGGTCACGCTGGAAGCGAAGCTGCCCAACGCCGAAGGGGCCGGGGCGTATACCATCCGCGACCTGGTGCGCAACGCGCTGCGCATGCGGCCCGACCGCATCATCGTGGGCGAGTGCCGCGGGGCCGAAGCGTTGGACATGATTCAGGCCATGAACACCGGGCACGCCGGCTCGATGACCACGGTCCACGCCAACAGCTCGAACGAAGTCATCGAGCGGCTGGAGGTGCTGATGTTGATGGCGGCCGAGCTGCCGATGATTTCGATTCATCGGCAGATCGCGTCGGCCATCGACGTGATCGTGCAGATCACGCGATTCCCCACCGGGCAGCGGCGCGTGACGCAGATTTCGGAGTTGACCGGCGTTCACCCGGAAACGAAAGAGGTGATCGTCACCGACATCTTCAACGACCGTCACGGCGTGGGCCTGCAACCGACCGGCTATCTGCCGACGTTCATCGCCTCGCTGATCGAGAAGCGGTTGCTCGAATCGAAGTTTTTGTATGGCGAGACGGACGGCGCCGCGCACCGACAACTCGGTTATGCGCCGGCCGGCGATACGCTGCCCGGCGCCGCCGGCGTTTCGGCCGCCGCGCCGCCGTCGAGCACGTTCAGCATTCCCGCGCCGCCCCCACCGCGCTCGCGGGCAACGGCCACGGTGCCGAGCGACCCGGCCGAAGCGGTGCAAAACGGCCAGCGCGCACGGTCGTCGCCGGACGCGACTGACGACCAGTGGTACTGCCTGATTGCCGGCAACGAGCTTGGCCCGCTTTCGGTCCGCGAGGTGCGGCGGATGGTCCGAAACGGCACGATCAAGGCCGACGATCTGGTGCGTTGCGGCCCGAACGGTGCCTGGTTGCCGAGCCGGCAGGCAAGTTTTGCGTCGGGTGGGGCCGAGCTATCCTCGCGCGACGGTTGAGAAACCGTTGACTAGCCCAGGACGTCGCGGATCTCGCTCCGCCCCTTCGGTCGCCGCGCGTCTTTTCGGTTTTCCGACCGAAGAGGCGGTCTTGCAACTTTCGGTTTTCGCCGCGCAGTTGCTCGGCCTCCGCTTCCAGTTTCGCCAGAACGTTCGACCGCGCAGGACCAACATCACGCGGAGCGAGGCACAACGCCCCCTGACTCTCACCCGCCTCCCGGAGGGAGCGGGAAACGCCGGACCCGACAAACCGCCAAACGGGTACGAAGTGGTGGTCGATGCCCTGCGCGGAGCGTGCTGAACGGTCTGCCGGCCCGTGACGGCTGCCGGCAGCAGCAGCCTGATCGTGCGTAGACCGCTCCGTCTGAAACGGTCTACCGCACCAGCTCTTTGACAACTTGGTAGAGTGTGGGAACCGTGACGCGGGCTATCGCCTGGCGTTTGCGGTCGCTTGCGATCGGTCGAGAAGGCTCTGATAGACTTCCACGTATTGCCGTGCGCTGCGCTGCCACGACCAGTCCTGCCGCATGCCGGCGGCGACGATCTGCGACCACAAGTGCGGCTGATGCCAGGCGTCGATGGCCCGCCGCAGCGTCTCAGCCAAGGCCAACGCCTCGTAGGCCCGGAACGTGAAACCGGTCGCCGTGCCCGCCGCCAGCGTCTGTTCGTTGGTGTCGGTCACGGTGTCGGCCAGGCCGCCCGTGGCCCGCACCACGGGCACCGTGCCGTATTTCAGGCTGTAAAGCTGGTTCAGGCCGCATGGCTCAAAACGGCTGGGCATCAAGAAAATATCGGCGCCGGCCTCGATGCGGTGCGCCAGCGGATCGGAAAATGCCAGCCGCAAGGCCAACTTTTGCGGAAACCGCTCGGCCAGCGTCGAGAGAAGCTGATGATATTTTGGCTCTCCCGTGCCCAGCAGCACCCATTGCACGTCGCTGGTGCGGAGCCCGTCTTGCAGCACGCCCGACACCAGGTCGAGGCCCTTCTGATCGACCAGCCGGCCGATGAAACCGATCAGCGGCAGGTTTTTGTCTTGCGGCAGCCCCAGCTCCGCTTGCAACGCCGATTTGCACGCCGCCTTCCCCTCGGCAAACGTCCGTTCGTCGTAGTTGCGGGCAAGCTGGCCATCGGTCTTCGGATTCCAGATGCGGTAGTCGACGCCGTTGACGATGCCCGACAATACGTCGCGGCGCTGCTGCAACACGCCTTCCAGGCCGCAGCCCAACGGCGCGGTCTGAATCTCTTCCGCGTACCGCGGGCTGACCGTGTTGATGGCGTCGGCGAACACCAGCCCGGTCTTCATCAAGTTCAGCTTGCCGTAGAACTCCATCTGGTGCCAGTTGAAGTACTTCCAGTCGAGTCCCGTCAGCAGCATGTCCCAGTGCCAGAACACGCCCTGATAAGACAAGTTGTGAATGGTGAACAGCGAGGCCACGCGCTCATAGAGCGGCACGCCGCGGTATTCGGCCTTCAAATAGGCGGGAATCAGCCCGGTTTGCCAGTCGTGGGCGTGGACTACGTCGATGGGAATCTGCAACTGCCGCACGGCTTCGAGCACGGCGCGGCAAAAAAAGACGAACCGCTCGCAGTTATCGACGAAGTCGGAGCCGTTCACGCCGTACAGGTCTTCGCGGCGATAATAATCGTCCTGCTGGACCAGGTAGACGGGCACGGTGCTGTTCGGCAAGACGCTGCGCAGCAAGCGGCCGCTCACGGTCTTGCTGCCGATCTGCACGGTCAGGGAAACGTCGGTCGCTTCGACAGGTTGGCCGCACTCCACCGCCCGGCGGTAGGCCGGCAAGAAGACCAGCGGGCGATGGCCAAGACGCTCCAGCTCGATGGGCAACGAAGCCATGACGTCGGCCAGTCCGCCCGTCTTGGCGAAAGGAACGGCCTCGCTTCCAGCTAACAGGATGTTCATGTCGCGTTCAGGCTAGCAGACGACGGGCAAAATTCAACCGCGGGGCCAGATCACTGGTCACTCAACCATTCCAGTTTAGCTGAGCGTTGTGGATTGAACTATCGACAAACTCGCCGATCGCCGTGACGCGGCGCGGTTTTGCGGCGACGGACGCGGTGCTTCGTGTTGTAGGGGTCGTGCCGGTTCCGCGTCGCAGACGGCTTGCTTGGCGCGGTTTCTTGCCCTATGGATACTGGGGGAGCTTATGTTTTTTGCGATCACGGCTTTTGTCGTCTCGGCCATTCAAATCGCGATCGGCGTGGGCATCGGTATATCGGTTACGAAGCACCGGCGGCAACAGCGCGCCTACGGTCTGTCCGTGCTCGAATCGCCGGCGCGGGAGAAGGCGGCGAATCCGTGTACCGAGCGGCCTCTGCCGGCGAAAACCCAGCGGCCCGCACCCCTGCTCGACGGCGGCCTCTGCCTTCCGCTCGACGCGGTTGAGATTCAGTCCGATCACTCTGAAGTCACCGACGCATTGGAAGAGGCAGGGGCACCCAGTGCGGCCGCCAGTATACTGTGCGGACCGCCAGCGGAAGGCGCCGCCGTTTCCACCTCGCCTGCCGGCGGGCAAATCTCCGTTGCCGTCCCGTCGGGCCCCGAGCGTCGCACGTCAACGCGCCGCCCGTTCACGTTTCGGCAGTTCGTGGCTCCTTATCACGGTGGCGCGCTGCCCTGCAAGGCGAGCTTTCGCGAAGTGGAATGCCAGGACATTTCATCAACCGGATTCTCCTTTCTGTCCACGCAGTTGCCCGATTTCGATTCGCTGGTCGTCGCCCTGGGCGTGCCGCCACACCAGACCTATTTGCAGGCCCACATCGTCAATCGCTTTTCGGTCGACGACGGCGTGGCGCCGCTTTATCGCATCGGCTGCCGGTTTGCCGCGCAAGTTACCACCTGGTGAACCTTCGCCCGTTCGCTGCGTAAAAGCGTAGGGTGGGACCCTGGAAAAACCGCCCGGCATCCCCTAGAACATCACGATGATGCTGCGTTTGAGCAACGTACAGAAGTCGTTTATCGAGCCGGACGGCACACCGCTGCCGGTGCTGGACATCGCGCGGTTCGAGGTGGCGGCGGGTGAACAGATGGTGCTCGTCGGCCGAAGCGGCTGCGGAAAGACGACGCTGCTGCACGTAATCGCCGGCATCAGCCGGCCCGACCGCGGGCAGGTCGAGGTGCATGGCTGCGACATTGCGACCTTGCCCGAAGCCGGCCGCGACCGCTTTCGGGCAGACAACATCGGTTACGTGTTTCAAACCTTCAACCTGCTGCCCGGCTTTTCGGCCCTGGAAAACGTGCTGCTGGGCATGACTTTCGCGCGGGGCCGGGCCGACGGCGAGCGTGCGGCCACGCTGCTCAACCGCGTCGGCCTGGGCCACCGTCTGACGCACAAGCCGGCCATGCTCTCCGTGGGCGAGCAGCAGCGGGTGGCGGTGGCCCGTGCCCTGGCGAACCGGCCGAAACTGCTCTTGGCCGACGAGCCTACGGCCAACGTCGATAGCCGCAATCAGCAGCAGATCATCGACCTCATCCGCCAGACCTGCGGCGAAGAGCAAGTCACACTGGTGCTGGTGACGCACACGCCCGAAGTCGCCGGGCAATTCCCGCGCGTCGAGCGTTTAGACGAATTCAACCAGGCGGTGGCTACATGAGTCTTTGGAAAATCGCATGGCGCAGCATCGAGCAGCGGTCATTGGCCTCGTGCCTGACCGCCGTATCGATGGCACTGGGCGTGGCGCTGGTGGTGACGGTGCTGGTCATCCACTCGGTGGTCGACCATTTTTTTCGCCACAGCAGCCAGGGCTACGACATGATCGTGGGGGCCACCAAAGGCGGCCGGCTGCAACTCGTGCTCAACACGGTCTATCACCTGAGCCAACCGGTCGAGAACCTGCCCTATCGTTTTTACAAGGAGTTTTTGAAGGACGGCGAACATCCGGGCAAGTTCTCGTCGCTCGTCGACGTGGCGGTGCCGCTCTGCCTGGGCGACAGCTACGACGAATTTCGCGTGGTCGGCACCACGCCGGCCATGTTGGAGGCCTGGGAGCCGTATCAGAAATACGAGTTTGCGGCGGGGCGAAACTTCGAGCACGAGAACTTTTTCGAGGGAGTGATCGGCTCGGTCGTGGCCAACGCCACGGGTCTCAAGGTGGGCGACACTTTCCAGCCGACGCACGGCGTGGAGGCGACCGAAGGCTCGCACAAGCACGACGCCTTTACGGTGGTGGGCATCCTCAAGCCGACCGGCACGCCCAACGACCGCGCGTTGTTCATCAACATGGAAGGCTTTTATATGCTCCGCGGCCATGCCAAGGAAGAGGAACAGGAAGGCAGAGGTCAGAAGGCAGAAGGCGGAATGGACGCGGAGCATGAGGAACACGGCGAGCACGAGGATGATGCGATGCATGACGAGCATCACGAGCATGCCGACGAGCACCACGACGACAAGCGGGCGGGCGACGCCGATCATGAGCATGAAGAGCACGCCAAGGGTCAACATGCCGAGAATGGCGAAGCGGAGCACGGTCATGAGGACTACGACGAGCACGAGCATGAGGAGCATGAGCACGGGCACGCCCATACGCCGTTGCCCGAATCGCAGCGCGAAGTGACGGCCATCCTGGTTCGCAGCTCGGCCACGAATGTCATGGCGTCGATGAACCTGGTGCGGATGATCAACAAGGGAAACGAGGCCCAGGCGGTGCTGCCTGCCCGCGAGATTCAGACGCTGTTGGACATGATCATCGGCAACCTGCGGTTCTTGCTGCTGGCCTTGTCGGTGTTGATCGTGATCGTGGCGGGCATCGGCATCATGGTCAGCATCTACAACTCGATGAGCGACCGGCGGCGCGAAATCGCGGTCATGCGTTCGCTGGGCGCGCGCCGCTCGACGGTGCTGAACGTGATCCTGCTGGAATCGATCTTGCTTTCGGTGGGCGGCGGTGCGGCCGGCTGGCTGCTGGGGCACGGCGTGGTGGTGGGCGCCAGTCCGTGGGTGCAGGCACACACGGGCTTTGCACTGGGCCGGTTCGAGTTTTCGCCTTGGGAGGCGGCGCTGCTGCCGGCCCTCGTCCTGCTTGCTTCGCTGGTCGGCTACTTGCCCGGCCTGGCGGCGTATCGCACCGACGTGGCCAAGGCGCTCTCCGCGGCGCCGTAAGGTAAGAGTCCGTAGGTGGGACCAGTCCCGGCGCGCCGGGACGAGCGCCGGCCCATCGTAATCGACGGTTTGCTTGCGTATGTGATAGGATGCACGCTAGATTGTTCACTTTAATGCGCGAAAACAATTATGTCGCACGCTGATTCAACGGTGTCCGCCAACGAACGTTTGGCTCGCCAAATCAATCAAGAGGCCAGGCAGAACCCGAACTCGCCCTACGCGGGAAAGCTGGTCGGCATCGCTCACGGTCAAATTGTGGTCGTCGCCGACCGATGGTCTGACGTCATCGACCGGCTTCGGCAAGTCGAGCCGGACCCGGCACAATGCTACTGCCTCGACGCCAGCGCCGATTATGACCGGGTCGAAGAAATCTGGAGCGCGGTCTGATGTCCGCAGTCGAATGGCAGCTACATAACGATCGCCCGACGATCGAAATTGCCTTGTCGTTACTGCACACCGGACAGGACCTAGTTCGTCGTCTCGTGGCCGACACAGGAGCAGGATCTGGGCGGTCACTTTTCCAGCTGATTCTGGATGAACCAACCTGCTTCGCCTGCGGCGGCGTTCCTATGGGCCACGTGCAACTTGGCGGCGCTTATTCTGGGTCGTTTCCGCTGTACCTGGTGAGGGTTCGGCTTTCGGCGCTCAACTTCGATGAATTGGTTCCCGTCGTCGGAGTTACCGTCGTGCCCCGTGGATTTGACGGAGTGGCGGGGTTTAAGTTCCTAAATCGGTTCCGGTACGGTAACTTCGAGAATCCGGACGGTTCGGACTCGATTTGTTGCCGGTCACATGAGGGAGTTCATCGTGCCATCCAAAGAGATTCAACCCGTGCTGCTGGCCGGGCACTGGCAACCGTCGCAGGCGACGGGCATGTTTCAGTCCGAGAATCCGTCGACGAAGCAACCGCTCGACGAACGCTATCCGGTCAGCTCGTGGGCCGACTGTGAGATAGCGCTCGAGGCCGCCGCCGAAGCCGCTGTCAAGCTGCAAGCCGTCTCTCGCGATACGATCGCGCGGTTTCTGGACCGCTATGCCGAGCGGATCGAGCAACGTGCCGGCGAGATTTGCCAGACGGCACATCAGGAAACCGGCTACCCGGTGTCGCCGCGTCTGGCCGACGTGGAATTGCCCCGCACTACCGGCCAACTACGGCAAGCGGCCACCGCCGCCCGCGAAGGTTCTTGGTGCATGGCCACCATCGACACCAAGGCGAACATCCGCTCTTGCTTCTTGCCGCTGGGGCCGATTTGCGTGTTTGGGCCGAACAATTTTCCACTGGCCTTCGGCAGCATTTCGGGCGGCGATTTTGCGGCCGCAATCGCCGCCGGCAACCCGGTGATCGCCAAGGCCAACTCCTCGCATCCCGCCACCACCCGGCTGTTCGCCGAAGAGGCCCAGCTCGCCGCCGACGAGTGCGGCCTGCCGCCCGGCACCGTGCAATTGCTCTACCGCCTGAACCACGAAGACGGCGAGCGGCTGGTGGCCGATCCGCGAGTGGGAGCCACCGGCTATACCGGCGGCCGCTCGGCCGGGCTGAAACTCAAAGCCGCCGCCGACGCCGCCGGCAGGCCGATCTATCTGGAGCTTTCGAGTATCAACCCGGTCGTCGTGTTGCCGGGCGCGCTGGCGGAACGGGCCGAAAAGATTGCCGACGAGTTCAGCACAAGCTGCCTGATGGGCACGGGCCAGTTCTGCACCAATCCGGGCCTGGTGCTGCTGCTGGCCGGCGAAAGCAGCAATCGGTTCGTCGCCGCCGTCTCGCAGCGGTTCGAGCAGGCGCCGCCGGGGGTGTTGCTGTCCAAGTCCGTGGCCGGCTCGCTGGAAAAGAGCGCGGCCGAGTTGACGGCGGCCGGGGCCAAGGCGCTGATCGGCGGACGGCCGGTCGCGGGGCCGGCTTATCGTTTCGCCAACACGCTGTTCCAAGTCGACGCTCGGACCTTTCTTGCCGACCCGCACCGCTTGCAAACCGAGGCTTTCGGAAATTCGTCGCTGCTGGTCGTGGCCGACGACGCCGCGCAAGCCGCGCAGGTGATCGACTCGCTCGAAGGCAACCTGACGGGAGGCATCTACTCCGACACGTCGGGCAGCGATGACCGCCTTTACGACCAGCTCGCTCCGCGATTGCGGCGGCGCGTGGGCCGTTTGCTCAATGATAAGATGCCGACCGGCGTGGCCGTCAGCCCGGCGATGAACCACGGCGGTCCTTATCCGGCGACGGGCCATCCCGGCTTCACAGCCGTCGGCATGCCGGCCTCATTGCACCGCTTCGCCATGCTGGCCTGCTTCGACAACGTCCGTCCGCAACGGCTGCCGGCCGTTTTGCAAGACAAAAACCCCAACGGCCGGATGTGGCGACTCATCGACGGCCAATGGACGCAAGCGGACGTGGCACACACCGTTCTTGCAGAATCGACTCCTGTGCGATGATCTTGGGGCACTCCTCACGGGCCTGGTATACCTTCATTCGCGTCCTCTGGAAAATCGTCTGCTTGGTCTTCCATCAACTCAGGCAACCCCCGGTGGATTCGGAACGTCTCGCCGGCGATCGAAAGGGTTATTCCGTCGGCGTCCATCTCCGCTCGAAAATCGGGTAGCCGTTGCGGCACCGCGGCCAGGAGCGATTGCATCGGCTCGCGGACGTACTTCTCGATAAAGCGCGCCATCGTCGGACCAGCAACTGTGTCGAGGTGCCTCCAAGCTTCATTCCCTTTGTAGACCTCTCCGCGAGCAGCGAGGAAGGCTGCCTCAAGCTGTTCAAGCTTTGGATTTGGCGTGGCGTCGAGCACGACGAGCACCGGAGTGTACTTGCTGTGCCTGGCGTCTGCTGGAAACTCGATTTCCTCTTGCCAACGTCCCTGGCCAGATGATGCGATGGTGACGCGAATCTTGAACTCGTACGCCTTTCGATCGCGGATGCAGTCAACCTGTCTCCCCTTCTGCGGATTTCGCGAGCGTCGCACCGGGCTCGCCTTTGCGCCAAACGGCGAACCACCGATGGCGTGCGCGATGATCGGCTCGAACAAGTAGCCCGTCTCCTGTCCCGCGCGGTTATCGAGGTCGAACAGCCACTTGCGCCAGAAGAGCAAGCCGGTGAGCGCTCGCGGGCTCATCGTGCCGTATTGGAGAAGGCCGCGAGGTCCGACCTGCTCGATCGTGGGCACGGGCTGCGTCTGAAGGATTTTTTCGTACTTCAACCGCCGCTTGTGCAAGCTTGCCAGGCATACGAAGAACAAATCGGCGTCGGCGTTCAGGCCCACGAGCTTTTCCACGAGCGGCATGAAGTCCGCGCCGGGGACTGCAAGAGATCCGAGTTCCGCGCGTTCAAAAAATTCCGGCAGGTCTTGCGGCAACTCGTCGAAACGATCTTGCAGACCCAAGTCCCTCGCAATGATAGCCACCAAATAAGCGCACACGTCGTCGCCCAAGGGCACTGCTTGGCCGCCGACGCCCGCCGAGCGGGCCTTTTCAATCATGGCCTTTTGGGCCTGAGTCAAGGCCATAGCACGCCCTGGTTCTCTCGCGCGGCTGCGGGCGAAAACTCGCGGCGAACGCGCTCTGAGACCTCCTCCAGTACGGGGCTCATTCCGGCCGATAATGTTGGCAGGAAGCTCAAGAGCCGGCCGTGGCAATTGCCGCCTCGCGCGCATTCTAAATCCGCTAGGAGTTGCCGCGCGAAAACTTCTGCCAGTTTGGGCGGCACGGCATTGCCGATCAGCAGCATTCGATCGGATTGCGAGCCGGTGAAGACGAATGGGTCGGGAAATGTTTGCAGTGTCGCGCATTCTCTGAGCGTAAGTGGCCGGTGCTCGTCTGGGTGCAGAAAGTCTCGTCGCGCGCCACCCGTGATCGCTTTTGATGGCTGGTCGGCGCGAAGTCGCCGGACGCCCGACGGCGCTCCGCCGCGCCGTTCGGTGGGAGTGCCATCCATAACACGCCGAAAAGCGCGGCGGCGATAACTCTCGTGCCACAAATGTTCCGGCAAATCGCGCATGGTTTGGCCGGGACGCAATAGCTTGGCGCGATCCAGATCCTCGCCGCCCAGCGGCTTGGCTACATGGTCGGCGACAGGCGGCGGCCCAGAGACGGCTGGCTGCGGCAGCGATGCGAGCGCATCGGCCAACGAGGGAGTTGGCGGCAGCACCCGCGACGCCAGGCCAGCCCCTGGCGCTCCGTGCGCCGAGTGCGTAGGCTCAGGAAACGAAGGCTCCCACCCCAGGCCACCAATGGCAATGACTCGTTTTCGATGCTGCGGCACCCCGTAGTTTGCGGCATTGATTTTTCGGAGGTGGACGTGATATCCGGCATCGATAACAGGCCTGAGCAAGTCGATCACAAACCGGCCGCGCGCGCCCGTCAGGAAGCCCTCGACGTTCTCGAAGACGAACGCGGTCGGCCGCGCCCTTGCGATAATCTGCGCGAAAACAGTGACCAGCGAATTTCGCTCGTCGTCGTCGGTGCGCCGGCCGGCGGACGAAAACCCCTGGCACGGCGGCCCACCAATGATGACCGCTGCCCGCGGAATCTCGATGTCGCAGTCAATCTGCCGCTGGAGCACGTGATTTCCGAAGTTGTGGCGATAGGTGTGGACCGCCGGCGCCCAGCAATCAGCAGCGTGCAACAGGCGGAAGCCCGCGCGCTGAAAGCCCAGCGACATGCCGCCCGCGCCGCAGAACAGGTCGACCACCGCATGGGCTTCCGGTTCGTTCCACATCTCTTCCAATTCCCGGTGCTCCAACTACGTTGCCTGTCCGTGCAACTTCTCATGCTCGCTGAACACCGGCTTGCCATTGGAAGAGATGCCGCGGGCGGGCGAGGGACCGATCAACTCCTCGATCTCGCGATTGTCGAGCACCTCGTTCTCGGCCAAGGCGTTGGCCAGCTTGTCGAGCAGTTGGCGGTTCTTGTCGAGCATGTCGCGGGCACGGTCGGCCGATTCGTGCAAGATGCGGGCCACTTCCTCGTCGATGAGCTGGGCCATGTGCTCGCTGAACTCGCGCTGCTCCATAATCTCCTTGCCCAAGAAGGGGTGCTCCTCGGAAGTACGATAGGCCACCGGTCCCACCCGCTCGCTCATGCCCCAATGCGTCACCATGCGGCGAGCAAGCTGCGTGGCCCGTTTCAGGTCGTCCTCCGCCCCGGCGCTGTACTCGTCGAACACCAGCTTCTCGGCTGCCCGGCCGCCCATCATGAACACCAGCCGGGCGTGCAACTCGCCCTCGCCGATATTGAGCCGGTCTTCTTCGGGCAAAAGCTGGGTGACGCCCAGGGCACGGCCGCGGGGGATGATCGTCACCTTGTGGACCTTGTCGGCGCCCGGCACCAGCCAGGCCAGCAGCGCGTGGCCCGACTCGTGATAGGCGGTCATGATCTTTTCCTTGCTGCTGAGCACTTCCTCGCGCTTCGAACCCATCAGCACCTTGTCGCGGGCAACCTCGAAGTCGGCCATCTCCACCTTGTCTTTGCCTTGTCGCGTGGCCCACAGGGCGGCCTCGTTCACCAGATTGCGAATGTCGGCCCCGGTAAGCCCGACGGTGCCGCTCGCCAGGCCGTGGAGGTCGACGTCGTCGGCCAGCGTCACGTTGCGGCAATGCACCTTGAAGATCGCTTCGCGGCCCTTGAGGTTCGGCCGGTCGACCGTGACGTGGCGATCGAAACGGCCGGGCCGCAGCAGGGCTGGATCGAGCACGTCGGGCCGGTTGGTGGCGGCCAGTACGATCACCGCCTCGTTGGGGCTGAAGCCGTCCATCTCGCTGAGAATCTGATTGAGCGTCTGTTCGCGTTCGTCGTGCCCGCCGCCCAGGCCGGCCCCGCGGACGCGGCCCACCGCGTCGATCTCGTCGATGAACAAGATGCAGGGGGCGGCTTCCTTGGCCGTTTTGAACATGTCGCGGACGCGGCTGGCGCCGACGCCCACGAACATCTGGATGAATTCCGAGCCATTGATCGAAAAGAAGGGCACGCCGGCCTCGCCCGCCACCGCCTTGGCCAGCAGCGTCTTGCCGGTGCCCGGCGGCCCCATCAGCAGCGTGCCTTTGGGAATGCGGCCGCCGAGCCGCTGGAATTTTTCGGGGTTCTTCAAAAACTCGACGATCTCCTGCAAGTCGTTTTTCACGCCTTCCAGGCCGGCCACGTCTTCGAAGGTGATCGGCTGCTTGCCGCTCTCATAACGCTTGGCGGGACTTTTGTTGAAGCCCGACAAGATGCCGCCGCCCAGAAACTGATCGCGCGCCCGACGAAACATCAGCCACATCAGGGCGAACAACAGCAGCGGCGTGCCCAAGTAGAGGGCGATCCAGATGCCCAGGTTATCGCTGTGCCGGGCCGACTTGTAATGCGGGCCGAGCTTGTCCAGCAGCTTGTTGTCGAGTTCTTCGCCGGTCAGCGGCGGCAAGTAGGTGACGAATTCGTGACCCTCGCTTTTGGCGGCTTCTTCGCCGGCCGGTTTCTTGGCTCCGGCGGCCTGGCCTTCGACTTGGGTCGCACCTGTGGCGCTGGCCGACGGCTTGAGCGTGCCGCGGAGCTCCTGATTGTCGATGGTGACGTCCTCGACGTTGCCCAGCTCCAGTTCTTTGACGAACTGCCCATAGCTGATCACCTGGCGATTGGAATTCTCGTTGCCGAACCACAGCGCCGCGATCAACAGCAACATCATCAGGCCGATGACCAGCGGCGACGAGTTGAAGCGCGGGCGCGGCGCGGGCCGCTCGGGGGCGGGGCCACCGCCCGCGGGTTGTGAATCCATCGATCCGTTTCCTCCAGCAACGCAAAACCGAATACGGTATTATATCGGCAGGGGGCGTGCTTGGCGACGTGTCATTGTGCTGAGGGGGATATGCCGAACATCGCTTGGATCGACGAGCAGCAGGCCGGCGGCGCCTTGGCCGAGGTCTACGGCCAATATCTGGCCGAGCATCCCGACCGGCCGCGCGTGCCCGACGTTTTGAAGTGTTTCAGCCAGCGGCCCGACTTCTTGCGGTCGGTGATCGAGTTCTCCTACTCGCTGCACTTCTCCGATGGGCATCTCACGCGGCGCACCAAGGAGATGATCGCCACGCTGGTCTCTGGCTTGAACAAGTGCCCTTATTGAATCGGCTCGCACGCCCACTTCCTGCAGTTGCAGGGTGCCGCCAGCGACGTAAGCGAGGCCCTCTCGCAAGGCGATGTCGAAGGGGCGCCGCTGACGGATGCCGAGCGCACGCTGCTGCGCTTCGTCGAGCTTGTGACTCGGCATGCCTACCGCACGACGGACGCGGACGTCGAACGGTTGCGCCAGGCCGGCTGGACCGATCCGCAAATCGCCGAAGCGGTCTACGTTACGGCCCTGTTCGCTTTTTTTAATCGCGTGGCCGACGCTTTCGGGCTACAGGATCCGCACCACGGCCCGCTTTCACGGCCGGCCGACAGTGCCGGCGGTGGTCCGGCGCCGTAGTGCGCACCGTCGCCCTTTCGCTGGGCGAGAGAAAAGCCGTTTACTCCGCCGGGCATGCGACACGCGTGTCGCTTCGGGGCCTGCCGCCGCAGACTGACCGGCCGCCGTCAAAAGCGTCGCGCGCGGCGCATTTGCCCACCGTCGTCCTTTCGCTCCGCGAGAGGAAAGCCGTTGACCTCGCGCCTATGCGACGCGCGTGTCGCCTCGGCGCGTGCCGCCGGAGACGAACGGGCCGCAGGCACTTCGGCCGCGCGCGGCCAAAGTGCCGACCGTAGCCCTTTCACTGGAGCGAGAGGAAAGCCGTTTACTCCGCGCCCATGCGACACGCGTGTCGCCTCGGCGCGTGCAGCCGGAGAGGAACGGGCCGCAGGCACTTTGGCTGCGCGCTGCCAAAGTGCCGACCGTAGCCCTCTCGCTCCGCGAGAGGAAAGCCGTTCACCTCGCGACCCATGCGACACGCGTGTCGCCTCGGCGGCGTGCCGCCGCAGACGAACGGGCCGCGGGCACTTTGGCCGCGCGCGGCCAAAGTGCCGACCGTAGCCCTCTCGCTCCGCGAGAGGAAAGTCGTTTACTCCGCGACCCATGCGACACGCGTGTCGCATCGGCACGCGCTGCCGGAGACGAACGGGCCGCCGCCACTTTGGCTGCGCGCAGCCAAAGTGCCGACCGTAGCCCTCTCGCTCCGCGAGAGGAAAGCCGCATGCGCCGTGCCCATGCGACACGTGTCGCATCGGCGCGTGCCGCCCGAGGCTAACGCGCCGCAGGCACTTTGGCAGCACGCTGCCAAAGTGAGCAGGATCCACGGATGACACCCCTCCAACGGATAGTAAAGCTTCGCCGAACCCGTTCCCATTTCACACTAACCCGAAGCGCAAGCGAGGTTTTGTCGCCTTTTTCACGTTCCTCGCTAGCGCTTCGGGTTGGTGTACGGCACCTGCGTACCGGGTTCGGCGAAGCTTTACAACGGATAAGTCGCAAACCCTTGTCGGCAAATATGTTGCGCTTCCGCGACGGAATGCGTCGGCATCCGTTTCTACAACGGCGCCTTCCGGGCATTTCGAAGATGGCCAATTCGCGCCAAACGAAGCCCAGCGATGAACACCGACTTTGCGAACGTTGGCAGCCTTCGAACTCACTTGGCAGCCTTCACTGACCACAACCAACTTTTCAAAGAAGCCCAGCCCGGCGCGCTCGGCGCTGCCCGCCCCGTCAGCCGTCGGTCTGCCAAATTGGCCGATACGACAGCCAGCCGGCTATTGCAGCTATTTTCATGCCGAGAATGAACAAATTAACACATCTGCGCCGCTCGGCCTT